>JBJTGC010000227.1:0-5114 GCA_046093725.1 Actinomycetota bacterium | reverse complement strand
GACCCGTCGAATGCGGGCCTGGTGATGGACCAAGGTTTGTGGAGCCTCACTCGACACCCGAACTATTTCGGAGACAGTTGCGTGTGGTGGGGCATCGGAATCATCGCTGCCGAAGCTGGCACTCCGGCGTGGGGTCTCATCGGTCCAGTCGTGATGACTGTGTTTCTCACAAAAGTGAGCGGCGTGCCGATGCTCGAGCGATCACTCGCGAAACGTAAGCCCGGTTATGCCGAGTACATGGCGCGAACGAGCGCGTTTTTCCCACGGCCACCGAAGAAGGTCTGAACAGCGGCGCTGTCGGGCGCCTAGTTACGAGAGCGTCTTGACGAGGTCGTTCAGGATGTCGTCGTGGTGCTCAAGGCCAACTGACACCCGAATGAGTCCGTCGGTGATGCCGATGCGGGAGAGGGTTTCCGGCGGCATGCCGACGTGCGTGCTGGTTGCCGGGTGACACACCAACGTCTCAGGTCCACCAAAAGATGTGGCGGGACGGGCGAGCGTGAGTGAATCAATGAGTGCGCGCGCATGGGTGATGCCACCACGAAGGTCGAATGACAGAACCGATCCTCCGTTGCGCATTTGCTTTCGCGCGAGTTCATGTTGTGGGTGCGTGTCGAGAAATGGATAGTGCACTGCGGATACGGCAGGGTGATGTGACAGTGCTGTCGCCAAAGACAACGCTGATGCAGCTTGCCGGGTGGTGCGCACGTCGAGAGTCTTGATGCCGCGAAGCGCATTGTGTGCGTCGTAGGGCGATGCGCTGGCACCGTGAAGCACCGCGTAATGCCATACCGCATCGATGAGGTCTTTCTCGCCGGCCACCACGCCGATCATCGCGTCGTTGTGGCCACCGATTCCTTTCGTGGCTGAATGCATCACCAAGTCAACGCCGTATCGAAGTGGCTGTTGACCAAGCGGGGTGCCGAGGGTCGAGTCGACGAGAGTGAAAGGCCCCTTGATAGCGCCAAGTTCTTCGAGGTCGACAAGCGCGAGAGATGGGTTGGAAGGCGTTTCGGCAATCACCAACATCGTCTTGCCCGGTACAACTGCAGCCGTCAACGCACCCGGCGTTTTTGCATCGACGAAGGTGACATCTATTCCGAATCGCCGACAGGGTCCCTCAAGAAGCGAATACGTACCGCCGTACAGGGAATCTTGCGCAACGATGTGCGAACCAGAACCACACAGTGCGAGCACTACCGATGCAAGAGCGCCCATGCCTGATCCGAAGGCGACCGCACTTTCTGCGCCTTCGAGTGCGGCAACGGCGTGTTCAAACTGGCTGACGGTTGGGTTGGCATACCGGCCGTAGAACTCGTCGCTTCGAAGAGCGGTTGCTCGGGCATTGGTGGCATCGAGCCCATCTGATGACCACACCGTTGAAGGCCACATCGCCGGCGAGAGTGAGCGCGAGAGGTCCCGTCCAGCCGTGATGGCGTCGGTTTCGGGGCGTTCGGTCACGATGAGATGCTAACGATGCCTCAGAGACAATCAGCGGTGGTTTGCCCGTACCGACGCGGCTCGGCGGAGTATCGTGATTCTCATGTTCTCTTACCTCGATGCCGGTACCGGCAGCATGAGTGTTACCGCCATCGCCGGCGGCGTTGCCGGAATCGGCGTTGCCGCCAAGATGGGTCTGCAGCGCTTCAAGTCGAAGTTCACTGGCAAGGGTGGCCAAGAGCCAGACGCCGGTGAATCATCTGACGGCGACTCTTCGTCACACGACTGACTCAATGTCGAACCCCGCGGCCGATAAAGGGTCGTTTCGCGACCCATTGAGTCGGGTCTTTGTCTCTGGCAATGAGGTCATTCGTGGTTTCTCTGCCATGGGTAAGTCAGACATTGATGCGGTGTGGTCAAAAAAGTTCATCCGAGAAGCCCTTGCCTCTGGCGAGTTGATTGCATCTGAGTTCATTGATCCGACAAGTGTTGGTCTCGACAGTGAATGGGTGGCGGCGATGCGTCATCCGCGACTTCCATTCATTTCGTACCCTTATGAATGGTCATTCAACATGTTGAAGGATGCTGCGCTCACACAGCTGCGACTCACTCGCGCCGCGCTAGCAGACGGTGTAGGCGTAAAGGACGCAACGCCATACAACGTGCAGTTCGTGGGTTCGCAGCCGGTGTTCATTGATGCGGGCTCATTCGAAGTGCGCAAAGCAACTGATCCTTGGTACGGCTACAAACAGTTCTGTGAGATGTTCTTGTATCCGCTCATGCTGCAGAGCTACCTCGGTGTTCAGTTCCAGCCGTTCATGCGAGGTGCGGTGAATGGTGTCAGCCCAGACACCATGCGCAAGTTGCTGCCCATGAAGCTTCTACGCCCTCGCAAAGGGCGCCTCATTCACGTTGTGTTGCATGCAGCGGCACAGAACAAGTTCGCAGACACCAAAGTCGACGTGAAGAAGCAAAGCGCGAAGGCAGGCATGAGCGCAGTAGTGCTAGACGCCACTTTGCGCAAGCTCGAAAAATTGGTTGGCGAGCTCTCATTGCATGACAAAGAATCGACATGGTCTGAGTATTCAGAACGTGCTCACTATGTCGAAAGTAGTCTCGACGAGAAAGAGCGATTTGTTCGCGATGCTGTTGCATCGAGCCAACGCCGTCAGGTGTGGGACATCGGTTGCAACGACGGTCGTTTCAGTCGAATCGCTGCGGCGCACTCTGACTATGTTGTCGCGATGGATGCAGACCCACTGGTCGTGGACCGTCTGTATCAGTCGTTGCGAAACGAGAAGAACAAGTCAATCTTGCCGTTATACGTCGATTTGTCTGATTCTGGTGGCGGAATCGGCTGGCGCGGAATCGAGCGGCCCGGCATCTTTGAGCGAGGTAAACCCGACGTCGTGTTGTTCCTCGCGGTCATCCACCATGTGGCCATCACATTCAACATTCCGGTGGCAGCACAGCTCGACTTGTTGCGTGACCTCACTCCAGAGATTGTCATCGAGTTCCCACATGCCGATGACCCAATGGTGAAACGTCTGCTGTTGAACAAGCGCGATGGAATCCACTCTGATTTCAACTTGGCCGAATTCGAGCGCCTTTTAGGCGAGCGTTTCGATGTCCGTTCGAAGATGCTTCTGTCAAGTGGTACTCGAACCATTTTCCACGCAACCCGAAAGAGTTGATCATGGACCGTGGGACGGTTCTTCGACGTAGCGTCTCGCACCTACTCGTCTATCTCACGATTCTCACGGCCGCGCTTTCACAGCCGTTGCTGCAGTTGTACGGCAGCAACTTGGCCATGTTTGCCGCGGCCGACATGCAAGGAGCAAGAGTGCTCATGTTCATGGCGGTCGTCGTGTTGGGTCCGCCTCTTGTTTTGTGGACGGTTGAACTTCTGGTGTCGGTGATTCGACCAGCATCGCAAGAGTCCATTCACAGCACGCTCGTGTTCGTGGGGTTCTGGGCGTTCGTCAATCTCTTGCTGAGAGACGTCGGCTTTGGTTCATGGGTTGTGGCGCTACTGGTGACAGGTCTCGTGGCCGCTGCGTTGACGATGTTGTATGTGCGGCGAGCACAAGTGCGTCATTGGTTGAAGTGGATGTCACCTCTGGCGCTTGCAGTGTGCGTGCTCTTCACTCTGGCCGTACGCGATGTGGTGTGGGTGCCTGAGGTGGAAGCGGTGGAGCTGAAGGACACCAACCGAGAAGTTGTCGTTGCGGGTGGAACCGCCAAGTCCGATGTCAGTGTCGTCTGGCTGATACTCGATGAGTTCCCGTTGTTCTCGTTGTTAGACGAGAACGGAAAAGTCAACGCCGAACGCTTCCCAGGATTCGGAAAGCTCGCAGAGACGTCGACGTGGTATCGAAACGTCTTGGCAACATCGCAAACCACCACTGATGCTGTGCCTGCGATGTTGTCTGGGCTCAAGCCCAAATCAGGTGGCTCGCCAGTGCTTGCGTCGCATCCGAAGAACTTGTTCACACTGATGAATGGTCACCTCAGCATGGACGCACATGAGGTCGTGACGGCGTTGTGTCCGAAGGAAGTGTGCAAGACAGTGTCGGTGTCGGGTGGTGAAGACATTGCTAACCCGGCCACGACCACCACGATCATGCCGGAAGTCGATGAAGAAGTCGCCAAGGCAACTCCACAGATGTTTCCATTCCTTCGAGACGCATCCGTGGTGCTTGGTCACAAGATTCTGCCAAAGGGTTTACGAGATCGCTTGCCCGCAATCGACGAGAACTGGGGCGGCTTTGGGCAAGGCGGTGGAGACTTCAATGAAGAAGATCTGCTTGCCTCCGCTGACGGTTCCACCGCCGACACTCTTGGAACAGATGCCGACTCAGAGACCACGGTGGGCGAGGAGGACTCTGAGGTGTTGCTCGACGCGAAGAAATTGCGCGTGAAGGACTGGCAGGAGGGCGGGCCTGTCACCCAGGTACAGACGCTTCTTGATGTTGCTGATCGAGCAGCGCAATCTTCGCGTGCGACATTGCACTTCGTCCATGCATTGCTTCCTCACAGGCCATGGGAGCTGACCCCGGACCTGCGTAAACACAAGTGGCTGGGATCGGACAAGAAGACTGGTGTCGTGCCCGATACGGCAAGAGATGAATATCAGGAGTTCTTGTTGCAAGCTGCTGCTGCAGACTCGCTGGTCGACAATCTCGTCACGAAGTTACAGCGCTCTGCGAACTGGGATCGCACCATGTTGATCGTGACATCCGATCACGGAATGACCTTCGAGTTGGGTGAGTGGAAGCGCAAGACGGTGAACCCAAAAAATATTGGTTCAGTGGAAGACATCTATCGACCGCCGTTGTTCATCAAATATCCGGACCAATCCACCGCAAAAGTTGATGATTGTCCGGCGATGGGAATTGACGTCTTGCCAACTGTGGCGGCGGCTACCGGCATCGACGCCGGTTGGTCTTTCGATGGTGTGGACCTTGCTGCGGAGTGTCCACCACGGACGACTCGCGAGGTGATTTGGCTTGAAGGCAAGACGACGATGTCGAGTGGGCCCGAAGCAGTGATTGCGCGCGCAAAGTTCTACAGCGAATGGGTGGGAAGTGCGTTTGGAGTGGATGGGATTGCGGCTGTCACTCCCTATGCGCCACTTCTGGGCAAGGCGGTCTCGCCTTCCTCGGGTGAGCAGT
>JBJTGC010000226.1:0-13015 GCA_046093725.1 Actinomycetota bacterium | reverse complement strand
ACGCTCAACAATGAGACCCATCTCGCGCTTCTTGATAGGAGCTGTGATGTGACCGAATCGCGCGGTGTAGTCCGCCGGCAGTGCCTCTTCAAACAAGAGACGACCAGGAGTGGTTTCAAACTCGCCGCGAGTGCCATTGACACGCTCGACAACCTTGATTGCAGTGTGCAAAGTGACCGCACCTTCATCGAGAGCGCGAAGCACTTCCCAACGATGACGGAAGACCTTGCCTTCACCCTTCGCGCCTGCGACATGCTCGGTGAGATAGAAGCCACCGATGATGAGGTCCTGAGTCGGTGTGACGATCGGACGGCCAGATGCCGGCGACAAGATGTTGTTCGCCGACAACATGAGCACGCGTGCTTCGGCCTGGGCCTCGGCTGACAACGGCAAGTGGACTGCCATCTGGTCACCGTCGAAGTCAGCGTTGAACGCCGTACACACGAGCGGGTGAATTTGAATGGCCTTGCCTTCGACGAGCACTGGCTCGAACGCCTGAATACCAAGACGGTGCAGCGTTGGTGCGCGGTTCAGAAGAACTGGATGTTCCTTGATGACATCTTCGAGCACGTCCCACACTTGCGGACGACGGCGCTCGACCATGCGCTTTGCATTCTTGATGTTCTGTGCCAACTCGAGGTCGACGAGACGCTTCATAACAAACGGCTTGAACAACTCGAGTGCCATCAACTTCGGCAGACCACACTGGTGCAGACGAAGTGTCGGGCCAGCCACGATGACCGAACGACCTGAGTAGTCGACGCGCTTACCGAGCAAGTTCTGACGGAAACGTCCTTGCTTGCCCTTCAACATGTCGGACAAAGACTTCAACGGACGGTTACCAGGACCAGTGACCGGACGACCGCGACGACCATTGTCGAACAATGCGTCGACTGCTTCTTGCAGCATGCGCTTTTCGTTGTTGACGATGATTTCTGGTGCACCCAGATCGAGCAAGCGCTTGAGACGGTTGTTGCGGTTGATGACGCGGCGGTACAGGTCGTTCAGGTCGGACGTTGCGAAACGACCACCGTCGAGCTGCACCATCGGACGCAGTTCCGGTGGAATGACCGGAATGGCATCGAGAATCATGGCGCCAGGGCTGTTGACACGGCGACCGGACTCGTCACGCTGGTTGAACGAAGCGACGATCTTCAGACGCTTGATGGCCTTCTGCTTACGCTGAGCCGACAACGGCTTGCCACGCAGACCATTTTCGATGGCGTCGCGCAGCTTCACTTCTTCTTCGTCGAAGTCAAGTCCTTCGATGAGCGACTTGATGGCATCTGCACCAGTGCCGCCTTCGAAGTACTCGTCGTAACGGTCGCGAAGCTCGCGCCACAACACTTCGTCTTCGATGATCTTGCGTGGGTGCAGGTCCTTGAACTCTTCCCATGCACGCTTGGCAACGTCGAGTTCTTGGTCGAAACGATCGCGAAGGCTCTGCTCTTCCTTGTCCATCGCACGCTGGCGGGCGCGGACATCGGTGTCCTTTGCGCCTTCCTTTTCCATGCCCTTCAGTTCAGCTTCGAACTCTTTGAGGCGCTTGGCAACAGACTTGTCGCGGTCCTTGATGATTGCATCACACTCTTCGAGGAAATCCTTTTCGAGCTGTGGCAAGTCGGTGTGACGACGATCTGCATCAACCGCAGTCACGAGGTACGCAGCGAAGTAAATGACCTTTTCAAGCTGTTTTGCCTTCAACTCTTCTTTCGGCTCGAGGCCGCCGAGAAGATATGCCAACCATGAGCGGGTTCCGCGCAGGTACCAAATGTGCACGACGGGTGCAGACAACTCGATGTGTCCCATGCGCTCACGACGCACCTTCGAACGAGTGACTTCGACGCCACAACGTTCACAGATGATGCCCTTGAAACGGACACGCTTGTACTTGCCGCAGTAGCACTCCCAGTCGCGAGTTGGTCCGAAGATCTTCTCGCAGAAGAGTCCGTCCTTCTCGGGACGCAGCGTGCGGTAGTTGATGGTCTCGGGCTTTTTCACCTCACCGTTTGACCAGAGGCGCATTTGATCGGCCGTGGCCAGACCAATGCGAAGTTGTTCGAACATGTTGACGTCGAGCATGGTTTTCTTCCGTTCGTTCCTCTAGTTGCCCTGCAGATCAGTACGCCCGTGCGCCGCGGCGCTCGCGCTGGTTGTCATCGTCTTCAGAGCCACGCTCTGGTCGGCTGATGTCGATGCCGAGTTCTTCCGCTGTGCGGTAGATCTCATCGTCGAATTCGTGCATCTTGATTTCTTCGCCTGCATTGTCGAGAACTTCGACATTGAGACAGAGAGACTGCATTTCCTTCATGAGCACCTTGAACGACTCTGGAATTCCTGGCTCAGGAATGTTGTCGCCCTTGACGATTGCTTCATAAACCTTGACGCGACCGAGCACGTCGTCAGACTTGATGGTGAGCAGTTCCTGCAAGCAGTACGCAGCACCGTAAGCCTCGAGTGCCCACACTTCCATTTCACCGAAACGCTGTCCACCGAACTGCGCCTTGCCGCCAAGTGGCTGCTGGGTGATCATCGAGTATGGACCCGTGCTACGTGCGTGGATTTTGTCGTCGACAAGGTGCGACAACTTGAGGATGTACATATATCCGACAGTCACCGGGTTGTCATAGATCTCGCCAGTGCGACCGTTGCGGAGCGTGGCCTTACCTGTGGTCTTGATGAGACGCTGACCATCGACACCATCGGGATTGAGATTCTCGAGGATGTTCTGAATGGTGGGGTGCTTGCCTGAATGCTCTTCTTCGTCCCAGTGGGCACCGTCGAACACCGGTGTCGCGATGAACGTTGCGGGGTCCGTGGTTGGGCGAGTCTTGCTCTCCGTTCCACGAATGGCCTTGGCACCGACGACCTTCGAGTTCTTCGAATCGGTCCAGCCCCAACGAGCGGCGTAACCCAAGTGCGCCTCGAGCACCTGTCCGACGTTCATACGGCTCGGAACACCAAGTGGGTTCAAGATGATGTCGACTGGTGTGCCGTCTTCCATGTACGGCATGTCTTCGACAGGGAGAATCTTGGAGATAACACCCTTGTTGCCGTGACGACCAGCGAGCTTGTCGCCCACCGAGATCTTGCGCTTCTGCGCCACGAACACACGGACCAACTGATTGACACCTGGTGGCAATTCGTCGCCAGCATCGCGGGAGAACACCTTCACGTCGATGACGCGTCCACCTTCCCCGTGCGGAACCTTCAATGACGTGTCGCGAACTTCGCGAGCTTTCTCACCGAAAATTGCACGCAGCAGACGCTCTTCTGGTGTGAGCTCCGTCTCGCCCTTTGGCGTGACCTTGCCGACCAACACGTCGCCAGTTCCGACTTCGGCACCAACACGAATGATGCCGAACTCGTCGAGGTTGCGCACGATGTCGTCGGACAAGTTCGGAATGTCGCGTGAGATTTCTTCTGCACCCAACTTCGTGTCGCGTGCATCGATTTCGTAGCTATGGATGTGGATCGACGTGAGCACGTCGTCCTTCACCATGCGCTCAGACAAGATGATGGCGTCTTCGAAGTTGTAACCCTCCCATGGCATAAGTGCCACGAGCAGGTTCTTTCCAAGTGCAAGCTCGCCAAGATCGGTGCTGGGACCGTCGGCAAGAAGTTGACCCTTCGTTACCTTGTCGCCTTCACGCACGCGAACCGTCTGGTTGATGCAGGTGTCTTGGTTCGAACGATGGAACTTCGACAGACGATGCTCGACCTTCTTCGACTTGCTCGCGTACTTCATGACAAGTGATGCACCTGTGATTTCGACAACTTCACCATCGTCTTCCGCGAGGATGACGTCGGCGCCGTCGAGTGCTGCACGCTTCTCTATGCCGGTTCCCACGTACGGTGCTTCGGCACGCACGAGCGGAACAGCCTGACGTTGCATGTTGGCACCCATGAGTGCACGGTTTGCATCGTCATGTTCGAGGAACGGAATGAGTGCGGTAGCAACCGACACGATCTGCTTCGGCGACACGTCGATGAAGTCGACTTCTGCTGGTGTCACAGACGCGATGTCGGTGGTTGCACCGAAGAAGCTTTCTGCTTCCAGCATCTTGCGAAGGTCGTCAAGGCTCGCTGCTTGTGGCGAACGACGCACGAGAATGCGCTCGTCTTTGAAGGTGCCGTCTGCATTTAGAGGTGTGTTCGCCTGGGCAACGACGTAGTTCTCTTCTTCGTCGGCAGCCATGTACACGATTTCGTTCGTGACCTTGCCGTTCTTCACACGGCGGTATGGGCTTTCGATGAAACCGAACTCATTGACACGGGCGAACGTGCTGAGCGCACCAATAAGACCGATGTTCGGACCTTCAGGAGTCTCGATCGGGCACATACGGCCGTAGTGCGAGAAGTGAACGTCACGGACTTCGAAGCCTGCGCGCTCACGTGACAAACCGCCAGGTCCGAGAGCCGAGAGACGGCGACGGTGCGTGAGACCCGACAACGGGTTGACCTGGTCCATGAACTGCGACAACTGTGATGTTCCGAAGAACTCCTTGATGGCAGCCACGACTGGGCGAATGTTGATGAGGGTCTGAGGTGTGATTGCTTCAGTGTCTTGCGTGGTCATGCGCTCGCGAACGACGCGCTCCATACGTGACAGGCCGATACGCACTTGGTTTTGAATCAACTCGCCCACCGAACGGATACGGCGGTTTGCAAAATGGTCCTGGTCGTCGAGACGGTAACCAGGAGCCTGCTTGACGAGATGGAGCATGTAAGAAATTGCAGCAAGAACTTCGCAGCGCGACAGAACGTCTTGATCGTCGGTCGGAAGATCGAGCTGGTCAGGTGTGAGACCGAACAGTTCGGTGAGCTTGGCAACTTCGCCACCGAGCTTGCGATTCAGCTTGTAACGACCGACGCGGCTGAGGTCATAACGACGATTCTCAAAGAACGCACCGTCGAAGTATGAACGTGCCGACTCAAGTGTCGGCGGTTCACCTGGACGTGCACGCTTGTAGATCTCGACGAGTGCTTCGTCTTGAGTTTGTGCGACGTGACGCTCTTTCTCCCACTGCCCTTCGAGGAAGTCGAAGTACGCGACAAAGCGCTCGAGGAAACCGGGTGCATGGTCTTCGTCGAAACCGAGTGCGCGCAGAAGCGTGAACACACCGAGGCGACGCTTACGTGCAACGCGAGTACCGGCGGTGACATCTTTGCCTGGCTTGTGCTCAACGTCAAATTCGAGCCATTCACCGCGGTAAGGGTGGATGGTGCCCTTCACCAACTGGTGCTTCGACAAGTTACGCAAGCGGTAGCGCTCGCCTGGTTCAAAGATGACACCAGGTGAACGAACAAGCTGCGACACCACGACACGCTCGGTGCCGTTGATGATGAACGTTCCCTTGTTGGTCATCTTCGGGAAGTCACCCATGAAGACAATCTGCTCTTTGATTTCACCGGTCTCGCGATTTCCGAAACGTGCGCGCACGAACACTGGCGATGCATATGTCATTTCGCGCTCGCGGCACTCAGCCTCGGTGAACTTCGGACCTGGGCACAGGTCTTCATCGTTTGGATCAAATTCAAGATCGAGTGTGAGACCACCGCTGTAGTCGCTGATGGGAGAGATGTCGTCGAAAGTTTCTTTCAGACCTTCACGCATGAACCAATCAAATGACTCGCGTTGAATAGCGATGAGATCTGGCAACTCGAGGGACTCCTCGAGGTTTGCAAACGAATAGCGCTCACGGGACGACGAACGAGAGGTCACGAAAAACTCCTGGGCAGCAAGGCGGGCACCGTAAGACACCATGAATTTGTGCAGACCCGTATTTGGGGACAGCAAAAACTCAGGGGGTGACGCACGGCAGGTTCCAACGCTACCGGCGAAACCGGCCCTTGGACAAGCAGAAAGCAGGACCCCGAAGGGGCCCCGCCCGATTGGGGGGCACGGTACGCCCCTTCGACCCGAAGGTCAAGGACCGTCAATAGACATGGTCAAGGACCGTCAGGAAGAAGTTGCGCTCGATACGCCTGCACTACGTCGCCGACGGATGACCGCCGGCAGGAACAGCGCCGCAAACACGGCCGCCAGGATGACGGCGACCAATAACCCGCTCCAGCCGACCCCTTCAGACGAAGCCACACGAAGCCCCACTGCCACGACGGCTTCCTTCCCTTCCGCGGTTGTTCCGCGCATGACGATGCGGTGATTTCCTGTCTCCACATCAGTTGGTAGCTGAAACACACCCTCGGCGGTTCCGCCCTTGGTCGTCAAAACCTGTCCAAGGTGCACCGGATCGGACAGAACCCACGCGTCGACATTGGACTCACCTGCAAACCCAGTCACCTCAAGTCTGATCGTGTCGGACACGGAAGCGTTGATCGATCCACTGCTATCGAGCGGTGCTCGTGATCCATCGTCTCGTCGACCTTCAAGTGTGACCAGCGATTCGGCAACCTTCATGATGATGACGTCGTCACGTCTTTCGACTGTCACTTCTACAGGTTCACCACCAATCACTGCAGTAACTGACCCTGGTTCAGCCGGAGGCACTACTTGGGGAAGTGGAACGTCTGCGCCACCAGCGGCAAGAGGTGCAGCGACAGGTGCCAGTGTCGTCGTTGTCGTCGTTGCCGTCGAAGTTGATGATGCCACGGAAGAATTGGTCGTTGAGGCGTCGAGTGTTGTCGTTGTTGTCGACGACTTGGAAATTTGCGTCTGCCCCAAAGTCGTTGCGGTACTCAAACCACCCGAAACCGCAGTGGGGGAAGCAATCGTTGTTGACGTATCACTGACTCGAGCCGCAACTGGTGCAGTCGTTGTGGTGGTCGACGTGGTGGTGGTCGACGTAGTGGTTGTCGACGTAGTGGTTGTCGTTGGGACCGTAGCAACAATCGATTTCGGGGAGCCAGTCAGTGTGGTCTGAGTGTTTCCGGCAATATCAGACACACCAAAACTTGAATCTGCCGTGAGAGTCGACGTCACTGCGCCACCACCTGCGGTGGCGGTTGACTTTGCGTTGATCGTGCAGACCGTGATACTTGTCTGCACCACAGATTCAATGGACGAGATGTTGGTGAACACAAAGTCAACACCATTGGTTTGGGAGATCGTCGAGCAATCGATTGGCTCATTTCCGGTGATTCGGAATGCAATGTCAGATGTAATTGAAGTTGCGGAGACCACGGACAAAGTCACTGTCGGCGCGGTGTCATCGATAGCAACTGTTCCAGTTGAGGCAGTTGAAAGATTGCCGACCGGGTCGACAGCGTAAGCCTTGTAATCACCCTCGATGAGACCAGTTCCAGGTATCGATACATCGCTGTTTGGAGTTGCAACCGACGCGGAATTCCAGGTGTTGCCGGCAGCTCCAGTGATGCTCGCCACATTCGACACTGCGACCGTGTCTTTGACGAGATACAGCGTTCCGGTTTCATTGCTTCGCGCCGTGGCCGAAGCTGTGCTCTTCATCGACTCTGAAGTCAATGTCGCAGTCGGATTTGAGCCATCGTCAGCAACGACAGCAGCACTCGCAAGCGAGGCCTTTGTGGTGGAGTCATTGAACGTGGCAACAACGACAAATGTGTAACTGGTTCCGTTGGTGAGTGTGCCGACTGGACACGTCGTCGTGGGAGCAGCAACTGTGCAGGTCTTAGAACCCGGGGTGGACGTAACGGTGTAACTGGTAACGGTGCCTGCAGCTGGGGCTGTCCATGACACCGAGATTGTTGCGTTACCCGATCTACTCGCAGTCACATTCTTGGGTGTGTTGTCGACAATCGCTGTGACTTCTGCCGAAGCCACATCAGAGCCACTGTATGAACCACGCGCATTCGCCCCGCTACCCCAGTTCTCGGAATACTCAACGAGGTATCCACTCTGTGGACTTCCATCCTTTGTTCCGTAATCATTCCAACACTGCGACCCGCTCCACTTCTCAAGCGCATAATGCTCTGCTCCACCCCAGTCATTCGGCTCACCCATGCTCCGACCGGTCGACAGTACAAAGTCAGGACTGGAATTTCCGCTACACCAGTTCTCGTATCGAGCTGAAGAAACATTTCCCGACGTTCGAGTCAATGTTTGGCTATTCGAGGAATTCACCCACAACCCCGAACTTGATGCACCTTGCCAAAACTTTGTCCCTGCCTCAGGCCCAGATGCCCAATACCAATTACCTTCAGCTGCCGCCTGATTAGCAAACGTTCCCGCACCGAGAACTTGATTCAGTAGTTCGTAGTCATCGGTTGCACCAATCCAGATGTTGTTCGCATTCAAGTTTGAGAGGATGAACTTCTGTTCCTGAGAATCTGTGATCGTCGCGAGATAACCCTTGACGCCGTACCGTACGTTTGTCTCGGCAAGATGGAAGGCCGATTGTGACGTTGTGGCAGATCGCGCATACGTGTTGGCTCGCGCAACGTACTCGTAGTAGTGACCGTTGATCGGGTTGTAATAGAGGTTTGCAGTGTTGACAGACGCACTGACGCGGATTGTGATGGTGCCGTTCGTGGCACCCGTTGTCACTGTCATTGCTGCTAGAGCAGCATTTGCATTTGCCATCGAGCCAGTGAAAGATATTTGAGTCTTTCCACCCACAAAGTTGTAACCGAAGCCGGCCGTGAGCCCAGTAGTGACGGGAAGCGCGAATGTGGTGCCGCTCGGTGGGTTCACGAAGCCGACTGACACGAGCAATGTGTCGCTTCCGTTGAATCCGGACAGTACGAAGTTGCCTGGGTCTTGACCGGCGGTGTTGAGCGACAGCTCTGGAGCAGATGGCGCCGTGACTTGGCCACCGACGGCCTGCACAGGACCCACTTGTGGTGCGGGTGACATCAAGACTCCGGCCATGAAAGCAATGGCCGCAAAGAGACCTAGCAACTTTCTGGTTGAACTCACAGTTTCATTCTGACTCTTATGCCGACATGTGTCTAGATGTGAAATTCATTTCCATTCTCGCGGGCAAGGTTTGTCGAGCACGTCCAAGAACGACAACGGCCCCCGCCCCTCGTATAACCGAGGTGCGGGGGCCGCAGATCGCGATGGATATCGGTACTTACTTGACCTCGACCTTGCCGCCGGCCTCTTCGAGCTTGGCCTTCGCCTTGGCGGCGTCGTCCTTGCTGACCTTTTCGAGAACGGGCTTCGGTGCACCGTCAACGAGGTCCTTGGCTTCCTTCAGACCGAGGCTGGTGAGCTCGCGCACAACCTTGATGACCTGGATCTTCTGGGCACCACCGTCGGCGAGGATGTCGTCGAATTCGTCCTTCTCTTCTTCGGCTGCTGCACCACCGGCGGCTGCACCACCGGCTGCAACTGCTGCGACTGCAACCGGAGCGGCTGCGGTGACGCCGAACTTCTCTTCGAATGCGTCGAGGAGTTCCTTCAATTCGATGACGGTGAGATTTGCGATTCCGTCGAGGATGTCGTCTTTGCTAAGAGCCATTGTTCTTTTTCCTTTACTTGTTGGCTGTTGTTACAAAAATGAATGTTGTTGTGAAACTGCTACGCAGCTTCTGTGTTTCGAGAACCTGCTACGCAGCTTCTTTCTGATCGATGAGAGCCTTCAGGCCATACGCGGTGTTGCGTGGCAGTGCCTGCAACAGGCCGGCAGTGCGTACAAGCGGAGCTTGCAGGAGACCTGCGAACTGCGCGAGCAACACCTCGCGTGGCGGAAGATCGGCAAGCACCTCGACGTCTTTGGCAGAGATCGCCTTGTTGGCGACGACTCCTCCACGGATGACGAGTAGCGGATTGGTCTTCGAGAAATCTTTCAGTGCTTTCGCAGTGGCGGCCACATCACCATGCACGAATGTGATGGCGGCTGGACCGACGAGTAATTCATCGAGACCTTCAGCACCTGCTTCACGTGCGGCAAGACGAGCGAGCGTGTTTTTGTACACGCGATACTCGGCGCCCACGCCACGAAGACTGATGCGAAGTTCCGCAAGTGCAGACACCGTCATGCCTCGGTACTCGGTGATGATGGCGGCATCAGAGCCACTCAACTTCGCCTTGACCTCGTCGACGACGGCGACCTTCTCGGGACGAACGATTGACATTTCACCTCCTCGGTTGTTCTGTTGGTCTCGGGGCGCTCGCTGAAAACGAACGCCGCACCGAGCACGCAACAGCGCACACATGTGGAATCCGCCTCGTCTGGCGAACCAATGAGGTTCCTTAGCCGGCAAGCCGGACCGGATGTCTCTGGCGAGTAACCGAGAGATGTAGTTGTGAATCTGAAGCCTAAGGGCGAACGGGGCGAACCCCTACTCGGCCGCTGGCTGTATCTCTAGCCGCGGCTACTCGGCCGCTGGCTTGAGCCTGTTGGTGTCGACTTTGATGCCGGGGCCCATCGTGGTGGACAGCGAAATCTTCTTTAGGTACTTGCCCTTGGCTGATGCCGGCTTCACACGCTGAATTTCATCGACGATGGCGCGGAAGTTGGCTTCCAAGTCGGCAGCCGAGAACGATGCCTTGCCGATGCGTACGTGCACGTTGCCGTAACGATCGGTGCGGTACTCGACCTTGCCCCCCTTGAATTCGCTGACGGCACGGCCGACATCTTGCGTGACAGTTCCCGACTTCGGGTTCGGCATGAGACCGCGAGGTCCGAGCACGCGACCGAGACGACCAACAAGCGGCATCATGTCGGGAGTGGCGATCATGAGATCGAAATCCATGTTGCCCTTTTCGATTTCAGCAGCGAGATCGTCAGCACCGACAAGATCGGCACCGGCTGCACGTGCCTCTGCAGCTGCATCGCCAGCGGCGACGACTGCGATGCGCAGGGTCTTTCCGGTTCCGGCAGGAAGTGCGACAGTTCCGCGAACAGTCTGATCAGCTTTGCGCGGATCGACGCCGAGGCGAATTGCCACGTCGACGCTTTCATCGAACTTGGCTGACGCTGTCTTCTTCACCAACTCGACTGCTTCAGCCGGTGTGAATTGGTCATCGCGATTGAACAACGCAATCGCAGCCTTGTATTTCTTTCCTTGTGCCATGTTGGCTCCCTCACTCCTTTTCTATGGACGTCCGGGCGAGGTACTCCCGGCGCGTCGGATATGTGATTGGTTTTTCTCAGACCACCTGGAGACCCATGGAACGCGCGGTTCCACGAATCTGCTGCTTGGCGGCCTCGAGGTCGTATGCGTTCAAGTCAGGCATCTTGATCTTTGCGACTTCTTCGATGTCCTTTTCAGTGACAGTTCCACACACAGCCTTGCCAGGTGTTTGTGATGCCTTGTCGAGACCTGCCTTCTGGCGCAACAACACTGGAGCTGGCGGCGTCTTCAAGATGAAGGTGAATGAACGGTCTTCGAAGATGCTGATTTCAACCGGGATGATGGTTCCGGCTTGTGCTTCGGTTGCAGCGTTGTACTGCTTCACGAAGTCCATGATCTGCACGCCGTGCGGTCCGAGCGCGGTACCAACCGGTGGCGCAGGAGTGGCCTTACCGGCGGGGATCTGAATCTTCACGATTGCTGCGACTTTTTTCTTTGCCATGTTCGTTCCTTACTTGACGTTCTCTACTTCGAATGTTTCTGTGTGTGCGATCAGAGCTTCGCCACTTGGCTGAAGTCCATCTCGACCAATGTTTCGCGACCAAAGATGTTGACAAGAACCTTCAACTTCATGTGATCGGCGTTGATTTCGGCGACGGTTCCGCTGAAGTCCGCGAACGGACCTTCCTTCACACGCACGCTTTCGCCCTCTTCGTACTCGAGCTTCGGTGCCTTGCGCTTCGGTGCTGCCTGCCCATCACCCTTGGCCGACAAGAAGGTTTCGACTTCTCGACGTGACAACGGGGTTGGCTTTTGGCCCTTCTGGCTTTGACCGACGAAACCAGTGACGCCAGGAGTGTTGCGAATACAGAACCAAGTTTGATCATTCATGTCGCAACGAACGAGCAAGTACCCAGGGAACACTTTCTTTGCAACGGTCTGCTTGCGACCCTGCTTGAACTCGACCACGTCTTCCATCGGGATGACGATCTCGTGGATCGAGTCGCCCATGTCCATGGATTGGATACGCGAGCGAAGGTTCACTTCGACTTTCTTTTCGTAACCAGACTGTGTGTGCACGACGTACCAAGAGCCGGGCTTCATCCACGGCTTCTCGACCTCTTCTTCTTCGTCGTCTGACTCGAAGTCGGCATCGACAACGTCGTCACCCGACAGGTCAAGCAAGACCTCGGGGGCTTCTTCGTCTGCGTCAGTTGTGGGGTTGAAAATGTCGCTCATGTCGTCTCGTCAGTCCTTGTACAGCCAACCGGAAAACACGCCGAAAACCGCATCGAGGGCACCGATGTATGTGGTGAACACGATGACGGTGGCCAACACAATGAGCGAATACCGGCGGATTTCGGGCCACTTGGGCCATGCCACCTTGTTCATCTCGTCACGCACCTCGCGCATGTACTGCGCCGGTCCGACCTTGTCCTCGTCACGACCCTGTGGACGAGCCTGCGGCTGGGTGCGCACGGGGTTGCCCTTCTCATTGAGGGCTCCCATGCGCTTCATCGCGCGCTTCTGTTCACGGTTCATTTCGACTGACATGTTGTGCTTCCGCGTTGTTCGTTCTTTGCAGGGCAAGAGGGACTCGAACCCCCGACCCTCGGTTTTGGAGACCGATGCTCTACCAACTGAGCTATTGCCCTTGGCGAGCCCCATGGGGATGGAACTCGTTACCCACAAAGAAACCTGGTGTTAGCGGGTCTCCTTGTGAAGAGTGTGCCGGCGGTCGCGGGAGCAGAATTTCTTCATCTCCAGACGCTCGCGGTCGTTGATCTTGGACTTCATGGTGATGTAGTTCCGCTCTTTGCACTCTGTGCATTCGAGCGTGATCTTCACCCTCTTGTCACTCTTGGCCATGGCCGTTCCTTAATTCCTAACTGGATTCCTGATTGATCCGAATTACTTGATGATCTTCGTGACGCGACCCGCACCAACAGTGCGACCACCCTCACGAATAGCAAAACGAAGACCCTCATCCATAGCAATCGGCTTACCCAACTCAACAGTCATCGTGACATTGTCACCAGGCATCACCATCTCC
>JBJTGC010000225.1:0-2682 GCA_046093725.1 Actinomycetota bacterium | reverse complement strand
GATGTAGCAGAGCTTGCATTGGAAGCATTCGTCGACGACTTGATCTTGCTGCTCAGGAGTCAATCGGCCGGCGTCTTGGTCGTCGTGTTGGTCGACGTAAGAGAACAGTGTGGGAAATGACGTGCAATATTTGAAGCACAGGCGACATCCGTGACATAGGTCGTACACCCGAGTGAGCTCCTCGCGAACATCAGCCTCGTCGAGATACTTCGGATGTTTCGGGTCATAAGTGATTGTCATTGCTTGTCATTTCGTGTCAGTTGAATTGTTCGATGAGAAAACTGTTTGATGAGGAAACAAATTGAGTGCCGCGACTCGGGTGGTCGCTGGAAAACCAGACGACCACCCGGTCAATCGACACGAGTCGCGACATGCGCGACAGTCGGATCAGAGGGAGTTCAAGCCCTCTTGGAAACGACCAGCGTGGCTCTTCTCGGCGCGTGCCAGAGTTTCGAACCAGTCAGCAATTTCAGAGAAGCCTTCGTCGCGTGCGGTCTTGGCAAAACCTGGGTACATCTGGGTGTACTCATAGGTCTCACCGGCGATCGATGCCTTGAAGTTGAGCTCGGTCTCGCCGATTGGCTCACCGCTAGCTGGGTCACCGACTTCTGCCAGGTACTCAAGGTGACCGTGCGCGTGGCCGGTCTCGCCTTCAGCAACTGAACGGAAGAGTGCAGCTGCGTCGGGGTAGCCCTCGACGTCTGCCTTTTGTGCGAACCAGAGGTAGCGGCGATTTGCCTGGCTCTCGCCTGCAAATGCCTCCAACAGGTTCTCATGGGTCTTGGTGCCTTTGAGGCCGGCCATGATGTGTCCTTTCGTTAAGGGGTTTGTGCTGTGTTCCTCACGCTCATGAACACGCGGCACAGGTGCCGCGGTACACGATGTGAGAATGCTCGACGGAAAATCCGTCAAGTCCTGTGAGCCGTGGCGCGTCTTCGACGTACACGTCGTGGATTGCGCCACATGTGTCGCACACCGCATGGTGGTGGTGAGCGACGTTGGGGTCGAAGTGTGATGCACCAGAGCCAAAGTCGATGGACTTCAACTCCCCCATGTCAGCCAGGTCGGTCAACGTCTGGTACACGGTGCGCAATGAGATGCCGGGCATTTCAGTGCTGGCCACAGTGAAGAGCGACTCGGCGGTTGGGTGGGTGGAATTGTCGTGCAGGAGGCGGAAGAGCAACTGGCGCTGAGGCGTGACCTTGAGGCCTGCGTTTCGAAAAGCGATGGTGAGTTGCTCTGGACTGCGCACGGAGATGACCATATTCGCACTCATTGCTAATCTGCAACTCTTGCGGACAGATTTAGTGATGAAACCCTATGGGTCCGCCAGAGCCCATCTGGAGGCCGCTCCCTAACATAAAGGCGTGTTCGCCCCCGGTGCTCCCACCCCCGGGTCTTGGGGCCGTGAGACCGCCCTTCGGCACCTGCGAGACACCACCTTCGATGTGTTGGTCGTTGGCGGCGGCATCACTGGTGCCGGGGTTGCCCTCGACGCCGCGAGTCGCGGGTACGCAACCGCGCTCGTCGAACGCGACGACTTTGCATCAGGTACGTCGTCGAAGTCTTCCAAGTTGGTACACGGCGGACTGCGCTATCTGCAACAAGGCGATGTTCGGCTCGTGTACGAAGCGTTGCACGAACGCAAACGTCTACGGCGTAACGCACCACATCTTGTGCGCGTCCTTCCGTTCATGATTCCGATTCTCACGAAAGACGGACTCATTTCAAAAAAGATTGCGCGTGCTCTCGGATCTGCACTTTGGATGTACGACATCACTGGTGGATGGCGCATCGGACGCCTTCATCGACGTTTGTCCGGAAAGGCAGCACAGCGCCATCTGCCCACCATGCGTGCAGACCGCCTTGCATCCGCATACCTCTACTTCGATGCGGAAGCCGACGATGCTCGGCTCACCGTCGCCATCGCGCGGTCTGCAGTCGACCTTGGTGCAACAGCCGCCACAAGGCTTGAAGTAACCACGGTCGAACGACAAGGTGACGTGTCTGTTGTGACACTTCGTGATGGCATCGCCGATGTGTCTTTCTCTACAAGAGCGCGGTGCGTCGTCAACGCCACAGGCGTGTGGGCCGACAACATGCGACAACTCGACGAAGGTACACACCCACGCACCATTCGTCCTGCAAAAGGTGTTCATGTCACGGTGCCGTGGAACAAAGTTCGCAATGACATCGCAGTCGTGATTCCAGTTCCGAAAGACAAGCGCAGCCTCTTCGTCATTCCATGGGTTGCCAACGGAGACGGCACATACAAATACACCTACATCGGAACCACCGACACTGACTACAAAGGCCCGATTGACGAACCTCAGTGCACGAAAGACGACATTGACTATGTGCTTCGCGCGCTGAATGCCTCCGTCACCACCGACGTCACCCACGACGATGTACTCGCGGTGTGGAGTGGGTTGCGTCCACTCGTCACCATCACTTCCGACTCGAAAGCAGCAGCACGCACTGCTGACCTCAGCCGTCGACACAGTGTGTCGACATCGGCAAACGGAATGATCACCGTGACCGGAGGAAAACTCACCACGTATCGCGAAATGGCAGAAGATGCGGTCGACGAGGTTGACAAGGTTCTCGGGACATCACATCGTTGCCGCACAAAGCGGCTGAAACTGCACGGCCATGAAGGTTTCAAACCCACATCGAAACCTG
>JBJTGC010000224.1:0-3235 GCA_046093725.1 Actinomycetota bacterium | reverse complement strand
GATTGGTGGCCTGTTCGACAGCATGATCGACCTCATTGTCGAACAGGCAACTTCAGCTTTCTGACATCGGCGCTTAGTTGATGAGGAAATGCAGAGTGCAAACGGGTCAGTCCACCGTCGAATTTGCTCTGCTACTTCCCTTGGTCGTCATGTGCGTTGCCCTCATATTGGTGGTTGTCATGGCTACTCAGGCTCAACTCACTGTCGTCAACGCAGCACGAAATGCCGCACGGGTTGCAATCATGCACACCGACTCAACCATCGATACAACTCGAGCAGCGAATGCTGCAGCTCGCGACACATCTCCTCTTCGCCCACTTCTCGTCGACGTGACCACGCACAAAGACTTTCTCACCGTCACCGTGTCGGCAAAGTGGGGCCTCCCACTTCCCATATTCGGTGGATGGCTTCCTCGCATCACATTGAAATCGAGCACCACAATGTTGAGCGAGACGACAGACGGTTCCCCGTGAGCAACTAGTTTCTCTCAGTAATGGATCTCGGGCTACGACGCACAGTCATCGGCAAGCGCCATGTGCTGATTGTCAGTGGCGACGTCGACTTACCAACCGTTCCACGGTTCAATGAACACCTCATCCGGTTGGTTGCTGATTCTCCGGGCGAAACCGTGGTGGTCGATATTGACGGCGCAGATGTGTTCGATGATTCTGCGCTAGGCCTCATCCTCGGCGCCGCTGGCCGCGCTCGGTCACTGGGGGGCGATGTCGTGGTAGTCGCCACAGGTGAACGCATGCGACAACGGTTGTCAGAAAACGGTTTTGAGCGTGCTGTCACCGTTTCCTCTTCCATTGCTGACGCATCGTGATCACCGTCTGGGTCTTTGGTGACCAGCTGAACACAGCAATCGGCGCGCTAGCTGATGCATCACCTTCCACCCACCGCGTGCTCATGGTGGAGTCTCAACGCAAGATTGCATCACGACCGTGGCACGTACAGCGCTCACACTTCTACCTCGCATCAATGCGCCGTTTTGCAGATGATTTGCGAGCAAAAGGTTTCGAAGTGGACTATCGCCATGCCGACACCATGTCAGCGGGCCTTGCTGCTCACCGTAAGGAACTAAAGCCAACATCGGTGATAGCCACCGAGCCGAACAGCTACCGCGCACGGCAACTTCTCGAGCAACTCAAAGTGGCGATGGTGGAGTCGAATCAGTTTCTGTGTCATCACACCGACTTCGCTGAATGGGCAAGTGGGCGAAAGTCATTGAAGATGGAGGACTTTTACCGTCGTCAGCGTGCACGACTTGGGTACCTCATGGACGGAGAATCTCCGGTCGGCGGTCGATGGAATTACGACGAAGAAAACCGTCAACCACCTCCGAAAAAACAAAGTGACTGGCCTTGGCCAGCACCAGTCACTGACGACCTGGACCAGCTAGACACTGAAGTTCTCAGTGCTCTGCCAAAGACGCACTGGGGCGAAGCACCGACGGGTCTGTGGGCCACATCGCGTGAAGCCGCATTACGTCGACTGCAACACTTCATCGACAACGTGTTACCGATGTTTGGCCCTCATGAAGACGCCATGTTGCACGACAACTGGCATCTGGCTCACTCTTTGTTGTCCCCCTACATGAACAATGGACTTCTTCTGCCATCTGAAGTATGCGATGCAGTTCAGCAAGCGTTTGATGACGGCAAAGTACCGATTGCATCCGCTGAAGGCTTCATACGCCAGATCATCGGATGGCGTGAATACGTGTGGGGTCTGTACTGGTTGTGGATGCCGGAGTACGCGAATGAGAATGCGCTTGGCGCCGTACGTCCGCTGCCACCGGCATTTACCGATGCGACTGCAACCAAAATGCGGTGCATCTCCCGTTGCGTAGACGACTTGGACAAGCGCGCATATCTACACCACATTCAACGACTCATGATTCTCGGAAACCTGTCGCTCACCGCAGGTGTCTCACCCCAGGCAGTTACCAACTGGATGTGGGAGTCGTTCATTGACGGAGCCGAATGGGTGATGGTGCCGAATGTTGTCGGTATGTCACTTCATGCTGACGGCGGGCGCATGGCAACCAAACCGTATGCAAGCGGTGGTGCCTACGTCAGCAAGATGAGTGACTACTGCAAAGGCTGCGCGTATGACCGCACGAAGCGCGTTGGTGACGATGCCTGCCCGTTCACCACGTTGTATTGGGACTTCTTGTTGCGCCATCAGGAACGATTCGTGCGCAACCCACGAATGTCTACACAAGTACGTGCGGCGCAGAAACTGTCTGACGGCGATGCCGTGCAAAAAAGAGCGGCCGATGTCCTGCACATGCTGGACACCGGCCGCTTGTAGTCAGCTGATCAGCGCATCAGGGGGAGGGTCCGCGCTGACCTCGCTGCGAATGTCAGGCGCTAAATGAAGCACCTTGTGTTGATGACTGGCTCGAGCCGGGCATGCTCGGCATACCGTTCGCGCCGCCCATTCCATGGTCGTGTCCAGGTCCGTGACCGCCTCGTCCACCATGACCGCCACGTCCACCCATGCCAGGACCACCGGCCGGGCGAACACCGTTCACGATGTCATCAAGACGAGTCTTCAGCTCGGCCAACTTGGCATCTGCTTCAGCCTGTGTGTGTTCACCAGAAGCAACTTCCTCATCGAGATGTGCCTTGACATCAGCTGTGATTGCATCTTTCACCTTCTGAATGTCAACGTTCTTGTCCTTGGCGATGTCAGCGAGTGTCTTTCCTGACTGCAATTGCGTCTGCAATTCAGTAGTAGTCACACCAAGCGCCTTTGCGACACCTTCAGACGCGATTTTTCCTCCAGGACCACCCTTGCCCATTCCTGGACCGTGTGCGGGACGAACGTTGTTCACCATGTCATCGAGACGAGTCTTGAACTCTGCAATCTTTGCGTCGACCTCTGCTTGCGTGTGCTCGCCAGAAGCGACCTCAGCCTGCTCCTTGTCGGTGTAGTCCTTCAACAGCTGGTCTTTGACCTTCTGAATGTCAACGTTCTTCTCTTTGGCGATTGTTGCAAACGACTTGGTCTGCAATTCGGTTTGCAACTCTGCAGTTGTGATGCCAAGCACCTTTGCGACATTGTCAAGATTCACAGGTCCGCCACGGCGACCCATGTGACTGTCTGCTGCACCAGCCGAACCTGGCACTGAAGGAACCGTGGTGCTGGTGACGGCTTGTGCCGATGCAGTTGACTTCTTCGCAGCCTTCTTCTTGATGATCTTTGCTGCTTTGGTCTTGTTCGCATT
>JBJTGC010000223.1:0-3822 GCA_046093725.1 Actinomycetota bacterium | reverse complement strand
CCCCGCTTCAGGGGCTGACGTGCCAGAACCGCTCTCTCTTGACGCTGTCGTGAAGATTGCGGACATGGAGAAGATGAAGCCGAACTACACGGTGAACTTTCCCGTCAACACAGAAGATGATGCGGGCAATCCGTTGTATGGAAGTTTCACGTTGTCCAACTCGTGGCCACGCAAGACCGGGGAAGCTCAGGACGTGTTCATTGACCAGTTCACTGGTGCAACCTTGGGTCAACAGGATGTCTACGGATACGGTTCTGTTTCTCGCGTGGTTGACACAACAGTGAGCATCCATATGGGCACCCAATGGGGAATCGTCTCGCGCATCTTGATGACATTGACTTGCGTGCTCACAATCTGGTCGGTGATTTCTGCGGTGGTCATGTATTCGAAACGTCGCCGCAAGGGAACACTTGGGTTGCCGCGGCGCCCATCCGAGGTGCATCTCGGTCGTGGTCTCATCGCTATTGCAGTGGTCATGGGCATTGTGTATCCACAGTGGGGGGCGAGTGCGTTGATCATCTTGGCTTTCGACAAGTTCGTGATTCAGCGCAACCGTCGTCTCAAGCCGGTATTCGGTCAACGTTGATGAGACTCTCGGCCAGGTCGTGTTTGGGGCTGGCCCTCGTCGTCGCGTCTTGTGGATCTGGAGCACGCGTTCAAGAGTTGACTATCTCCGATGCGTGGGCGAGGCCAACACCCACCGGCTCGAACGTAGCTGCCGTCTACATGGCAATCACCTCGCCGATCGATGATGAGCTGATCGGAGTCTCAACGAGTGTGGCAACCGTCGCTGCGGTACACGCCACCAGCGTGTCGGATTCGGGCGATGGGTCACACAGCGACCACAGTTATCACGGTGGCGGTAGTGGAGAAGTGATGATGAGCGAAGGCACGGTGGACCTGAAGAAGAATTAGACGGTCAGACTTGAACCCGGTGGATTGCACGTGATGCTTGAAAGTCTCGAGCAAGAGTTGGTAGAAGGTGAGTCATTCGAGTTGCAGCTCACATTTCGCAACGCTGGAAAACAGACCGTGGTTGTCCAAGTATCAACCAATCCACCCCCCGAGTAGTTCTTGCCTCGAAGGCCTCCGCTCCGTGTAGGCGATTGAGAACCCGAGACGATGGGATTGGGGGCGGTGGGTGCCTACGCTGACCCGCGATGCGTGAGGTCACTGCCACCGACATCGAGACCTACCGCCGCCAGGGGGTCGTAGTCATTCGCCAGGTCCTTGATGCCGATCTCCTTGATCTGATTGGCGAGGGCATTGCCAAGAACATGGCATCCCCCAGTTCCTGGTCGAACGACTACACGGTGGAGGGAGCCGGTGGGCGATTTTTCGATGACTACGTGAATTGGGAACGCATCGAGCAATTCAAAGATGCCGCCACGACCGGCGCACTGCCTCACATTGCTGGTGCGCTGATGGGCACCCACCGACCGCGTTTTTTCCACGAGCACGTACTGGTGAAAGAACCTGGCACCGTCACTCCCACTCCGTGGCACCACGACGATCCGTATTACGGAGTCGACGGTATGGACAATGTCAGCTTGTGGGTACCACTCGACGACGTTCCCGAACATGTTGCACTTCGTTGTGTCGCGGGTAGCCATCGCCTTGGTCGACGTTTCATTCCGAATCGGTTCATCGACGACTCGCCTTATGTTGATGCAGCTGCGGGTTTCGAGAGATTCCCTTCCGTTGACGAACTTGAATCGCTGGGTGACATCGTCACGTGCACGGCATCGCCAGGAGATGTTGTCGCATTTCATTTCCGCACGCTTCACTCTGCGCCAGGCACTGAACATCACCGTGGCCGTCGCCGTGTCGCGAGCTTTCGTTACGTGGGTGACGATGTGCGATGGACGACGCGACCGTGGAAGACATCACCACCGTTCGAGCCGAACGGACTGAATGATGGTGATGTGCTCGACGAGCAACGCTTCCCGTCGATCGTGTTGTAACGCTGTACTCAGCCGTTTTCGCGCGCGACAAGTGTGGCTTTGAGCGCGAGCTCTTCTTTGCCACGGATCACTCGCATCGAAATCGTGTCGCCGGGCTGGGAATCACGAATAACTCCGATGAGCGCACCTTGACCGGTGATCGGAGTGTCGTTGACTTCCAAAATCACGTCGTCAACCTTCAAGCCAGACTTTTCTGCCGGTGAATCCGGAGCAATCTGCGTGACGACTGCGCCAGTGCCACCGTCGCTGCGATCACCTAGTGCGACACCGAGGTAACCCTCGGCCTTCTTCTCACCGTTTGCTTCCGCTCGAAGCACTTCGATGTTGCGCAACACTTCTTTCACTCCAATGGCGAAACCGATGTTGTTCGCTGCCGTCGAGAAATCATCTCTAGCGACAGCAGTATTGATACCGACAATTTCGCCCTTCAGATTGACGAGTGGACCTCCGGAGTTGCCAGAAGAGATTGCTGCATCCGTCTGAACTAGACCATTCAATGCACCGTCATTCAGGGTCAGCGTGCGGTTGAGTGCGCTGATAATTCCTGTGGTGACACTTGGGCCTCCATCAAGATCAAGCGCATAACCGACAGCGACAACTTGGTCGCCGACGGCCAAACCTTCCGGATCTGCAAACACGGCCGCAGTCAAGTCTGCGGGGTTCTTCAACTTCACCAAGGCAAGATCATAGCCTGCATCACTTGCGAGTACGTCTGCTTCGACTGTGTCGGTGGCGCCGGCCAAGCGAACGCGGACAGTGTCGGAACCTTCCACCACATGGTGATTAGTGACGATCTCGCCGTCATTGGATATGACGACACCAGTTCCGACCGCCTCACCACCATCACCAAACGCATCGATGGTGACCACGCTTGCGGCGATGACAGCGGCTGCCTTCGCGACATTCGTGTTTCCGACAGTGTCGGGGTCAACGGGATCGGCGGTGATGACAGGGCCAGCAGTTGACGATGAGTCATCACTCAACTGACTGCCAACGATGCCACCGACGACACCGCCACACAGAGCCGCGACGAGCACGAACACGATGCCGACGCCCCGACCCTTCTTTTTTCCACTCTGCTGAGGAGGAGCTGGCGGGCTCCAATACGACTGTTCAGATGCCGATGGCGATGTCACCAATGTGTCGGCGAACGAGGGTCGCTCTGGCGTTGTGACTGTTCCACTCGGGGACCGCCACGGGTTGTATGGGGAGTTATCGGGCATGTCACTCATGACCACATTCTTGTGCAACTTCGGCGCAATGTGACACGCAGGAACCTAAGAAGTTCTCAAGAATCAGCCACCAACAGACATCCCAGGGAATGACAAAGGGCGACCCGAAGGCCGCCCTTTGCGAGTTCGTGGTCCGGACGTTTTCCGGATGTACTCAGTTCTGAATCTTGATCTCGATGTCGACACCGGCCGGCAACTCGATGCGCTGCAACGAGTCGATGGTCTTGGCATTCGGATCGATGATGTCGATAAGACGCTTGTGGATGCGCATCTCGAAGTGCTCTCGCGAGTCCTTGTCGACGTGTGGTCCGCGGATGACCGTGAAGCGGTGCTTATCGGTCGGCAACGGAATGGGTCCACGCACGGTGGCGGCGGTACGAGTGACGGTCTCGACGATCTTGCGTGTCGATTGGTCGATGATCTCGTGATCGAACGCCTTTAGGCGGATGCGGATACTGCTGTTAGCCATGTTGATCAGTGCTTACTACTTGATGATCTTCGTGACGCGACCCGCACCAACAGTGCGACCACCCTCACGAATAGCAAAACGAAGACCCTCATCCATAGCAATCGGCTTACCCAACTCAACAGTCATCGTGACATTGTCACCAGGCATCACCATCTCC
>JBJTGC010000222.1:0-16731 GCA_046093725.1 Actinomycetota bacterium | reverse complement strand
ATGTAGATGTCGACTCCCGCACCAGTCAGTGCCGGAGCCGTATACGTCCTATCGAGCGGCAACGCTCGCTGATCGATTCGATCAAGATTCCACGGAAGAATCGGCTTCACGTCGGCACTCGCCGGTGCCGCAGTCGCCGAAAGCACAACGAGTGGCACGAGTGCCACACACATGGTTCGTAGACGTCGCACTGAACTACTTCTTGGTGATCTTCTTCTGAAGTGCGGCGATTCGCTCGGAGAACCAGGGTTGGCGAGTGCTCCACACTTGTGGGTCAAGTTCGCGCTTCACCGCATCGGGATGCGTGCGAACATCGGCCATGTCCTTGATGGTCTTTTTCACTGATTCCAACAACTCGCGCGGTGCTTCTGCTGCTCGCGATGCAAGTTTCATGGCCTCATCCATCAACTGATCGTCTGCGACACACTTCCACACAAGACCGATTCTCTCGGCCTCTCGACCATCCACCACATCACCAAACACGACAGTGGCAAATGTCGCCTGAGGGCCGAGGATGCGACGCATCATCCACGTGTGACCACCACCGGGGTGAATACCAATCTGCAGGAATCGAGTGTCGAACTTCGCTCGCTCGCCCGCAAGACGTACATCGCAAGCGAGAGCCATGTTCATGCCCGCGCCAACTGCTGCACCGTTCACTGCGGCGATTGTCGGCAGAGGGCTACGCGCGATACGCAAGAAACCCTCATAGATTGCGCCAAGGCTGTCGGCGGTGGCCTCCGCCAAGTTGCCCAAGTTGGCTCCGGCACAGAAGGCTGGTGAGGCACCAGTGACGACGACTGCACCTACGGTGCGATCGGCCTCAATCTTGTCCATTGCAGCCACGATGGCGGCCACCATGTCTGCCGTCAATGTGTTGCGTTCCTCTGGCCTGTTGAGTGTGAGAACTGCAACGCCAGATTCGATGGAAAGTGTCACGGGGGACATCTCGCCAGTCTCGCACAGCCTCGTTGATTTCACCTACCGTTGCGGCGTGAGTAGCAAACCAGTCCTCTACGACGTCTCAGAACGCATCGCAACAGTCACCCTGAACCGGCCCGAATCGCGAAATGCACTCGACAGCGAAACACTACGACTACTGCCGCAGTTGCTCCTCGATGCCGAGAATTCAGATGATGTTGATGTGGTGGTGCTGACCGGAGTCGATCCGGCGTTTTGTGCCGGTCTTGACTTGCGCGAGTTGGGCGACAGCGGACGCAACCTCGACGGCACCGGTGCAGACGGAAGTCCCAATCCGACGGGAGTCCGTGGACCATTTCCAAAGATGGACAAACCGTTGATTGCAGCGGTGAATGGTGCCGCAGTGACCGGCGGTCTCGAGTTGGTGTTGAACGCTGATTTTGTCATCGCATCAGAACGAGCAAAGTTCGGCGACACACACGCGCGCGTTGGAGTGATGCCCGGATGGGGAATGTCGGTTCTCCTTCCTCAAGCAGTTGGAATTCGTCGAGCCCGTGAGATGAGTTTCACCGGGAACTTCATGGATGCATTCGAAGCGCTGCAATGGGGCCTCGTGAACCATGTGGTGCCTCACGATGAATTGATTCCTCGCGCTAGATCGATTGCGCGAGACATCATTGGAAACGATCAAGCTGCAGTGCGCAGTCTGCGGCACACATATGCGGACATCAACGCCGAGCTCGACGCTTGGGACATCGAAGCTCGCGATGCACGGGCGTGGCGTCGGAAGAATTTTGATCCATCCACCGTCGCCGAGCGACGGTCACGAATTATCGAACGAGGACGCAACCAGTAATTGAGATGTCCGCATCACCGCGGACCATCAGTTACTTGCGAAGTGTCGCTTCGGCGTACACCTCAATACCGCCACGAGGACGTTGAGTGAGCTTCACTGTCACGAGGTGTGGTTTGGCCGTGAGCATGACTTCCTCGGCAATTTCAGCGGCCAAAGCCTCAGCAAAGACTGCTCGATCCCGGAAACCCCAGAGGTACAACTTCAGCGACTTTGACTCAATGCAGTGCTGATCTGGCAAATACTCGATGACAAGGTTCGACACATCAGGTTGCTGGGTGACCGGGCACATCGATGCAAGTTCGTCGGTGGTGAACCGAACCGTCGTCACATGACGTGGTGCCGGAAACACCTCGACGTGGTCGATGGGATGTCGGACGGTGTTGCCAAGAACAGTGAGTTCCATGGCGCTCAAGCGTAGGGCGACTCAGCGCAAATCGGCTGGCAACAACGTCTGCAATGGCACAAGGGGCCGCGGGCCAACGTGTGCAATCACTTCTGCTGCCGCAATGGCGCCTATACGAGCGCAATCGACCATATCCATTCCGCGAGTGAAACCCCGCAGGAACCCAGCTGCGAAGAGGTCACCGGCACCAGTTGTGTCGACGACTGCATTGACTTTCTCAGCCGGAACAACGTGCACCTCATCGCGCGTGACGACGACTGAGCCCTTCTCACTTCGCGTGATGACTGCGACATGACAGTCGCGCCGCAACTGTGCGACAGCATCCTCGAAGTCATCTGTTTCATACAGCGACAAAAGCTCGAGCTCGTTACCGAACAGCAAGTCGATCTCGTCCTCGATGAGCCTGCGAAAGTCTCCGCGGTGGCGATCAACACAGCACGCATCAGACAAAGTGAGTGACACCACTCGCCCCGCCGCATGGGCGCGTGCGGCGGCCAAGCGGAACGCCTCTTTTGCTTCATCACGGTCGAAGAGGTACCCCTCCATGTACAGCACTGCCCCCGCCTCGACAGTGTTGGCGTCGACGTCGTCGAAGTTGAGCAGTGTGCTGATGCCCAAGAAAGTGTTCATCGTGCGTTCTGCATCAGGAGTCACGGCAATGATGCATCGACCCGTGGGCTCATCACTTGGCATGAGGTTCGATCTGAAGTCCACGCCGAGCGACTGCAAATCACGGGAGAACACGTGACCGAGAATGTCGTCTGCGACCTTTCCGATGTAGGCGACCTTTCCGCCGAGGCTCGCGATACCTGCGATGGTGTTTGCCGCCGAACCACCGCTTGTCTCGAGCCCAGAACCCAGAGCGCCGTACAACTCAATCGCACGCTCGGTGTCGATCAACTGCATGGAACCCTTTGTCAGACCGAATGTCGAGATGAAATTGTCGTCAACCTGAGAGATGACATCCACCAAGGCATTACCAATGCCGACAACGTCGTAGGTGACTCCTGCAGATCGTCCGCGACGATGAAGAACATCGGAAACACTTGTCTGAATTTGGTCGTCTGGCACGAAATGACAACTTAGTGCTCTCCAGCAGCACAAGTAGCCTTCCAAAGTGTGAGTACACAGCTGAGCCACTTGAACAATCCCCATCGATTGCCACGGGCTGTCACCCCTCAGTTGTACACACTTCGACTCTCCCCCGACCTCCACTCAGCCACGTTCACCGGGTCTGTGTCGATTGATGTGACGGTTCACTCGTCAGTTGAGTGCATCGTGATGAATGCAAAAGAACTCACCATCACCTCGGTTCACGTTGATGGCGCCGAGGTCGGCTGGTCGCTGCACGAGGCCACTGAGCGTTTGATCATCGACCGTGCTCACGATGCCGGCGACACCACCATCGACATCACCTTTTCTGGCGTTTTGAACGACAAGCTTCGCGGCTTCTACCGCTCGACATACATCGATGACGCCGGTGAAGAACAGGTCATCGCCACCACGCAGATGCAGTCAACCGATTGTCGACGGGCTTTCCCGTGTTTCGACGAGCCCGACTTCAAAGCAGTGTTCCGGGTTTCTCTAGAAGTCGATGAGGGCCTGCTGGCCATTTCAAATGGTGCGGAGATCAACCGCACTCACCTCGGCGATGGACGGACGCTCGTTCTCTTTGCGGACACGATGGCGATGAGCACATATCTCGTTGCGTTCATCGTCGGAATGCTCGAAGCGACCGAACCCGTGATGGTGAACGGCACTCCCCTTCGCATCATTCACATTCCCGGAAAAGCTCATCTCACCGACTTCGGACTCTCTGTCGGCGCGTACTGTCTCGAGTGGTTCGAGCGCTACTACGCCATTCCTTACCCCAGCGACAAAGTCGACATGATTGCACTCCCCGACTTTGCTGCCGGTGCCATGGAAAACCTGGGTTGCATCACTTTTCGTGAAGTGCTGTTGCTCGTTGATCCAGCAACTTCTACCCAAGTTGAACGCGAATTAGTGGCAGACGTCGTCGCACATGAACTCGCCCACATGTGGTTCGGTGATTTGGTGACGATGAAATGGTGGAACGGAATCTGGCTGAATGAGGCGTTCGCGACGTTCATGGAAGTCGCCGCCTGTGATGCGTTCGCTCCACAGTGGAAGCGATGGGTGTCCTTTGGCCTCGAGCGAAGTGTCGCTTTTGAAACCGACTCACTTCACAGCACTCGACCGATTGAGTTCGAAGTGCAATCACCAGACGACAGCGAAGGAATGTTCGACGTGCTCACCTACCAAAAGGGCGGTGCCGTCTTGCGCATGTTGGAGCAGTACCTCGGCGAGGAACGTTTTCGTCGTGGTGTCAATCGTTACCTCACGACTCATTCATACGGAAACACCGAGACCTCAGATTTGTGGGACGCGATTGAAGCGTCCGTTGCCAACGATGATGACGGCGAAAACGTGCCCGTACGACGCCTCATGGACAGTTGGATCTGGCAAGCGGGCTATCCCCTTATCTCCGCACGTGTCGCTGACGGTCATCTCGTACTTGACCAACGTCGCTTCAGTTTCGATGACGAACCCGATGCCACCACATGGCTGGTGCCGATACATGTTCGGATCGGAGACACCTTGCACAAGTTGCTGTTGCAAGATGAGCCGACACGACTTCCCGTGCCACACACCTCGACACCAATTCTCGTCAACGCCGGAGGAAGTGGGTTCTTCCGTGTTACCTATTCAGAAGACCTGCTGGAACGACTCACTGGCGACGCCTTCAGCCGACTCGATGTGCTCGAGCGTTACAACTTGGTCGATGACGCATGGAATGCGGTCATTGCTGGACATTTGCCTGCAATCCGATTCGTCGACATGTGTCGCCAGTGGCGTGGAGAACGCGAACTTGCCGTGTGGCAGGCGATGATCGCGGGATTGAGATTCGTGAATCGCCTCTTGCCCGAGGAGCACGGCTCGCTTCTTGCGGCACATGTCGTCGAGATCGTGACGCCATGTCTTCACGATCTCGGTTGGGAACCACGTGCACGGGAAAGTGACCTCGACGCAAAGCTGCGAGGCCTCGTCGTATCGACTCTCGCAGTTCTTGGCCGCGATGCCGACGCACAGCGACGTTGCCGCGACATCTTCAACCGATCTGCCAACGAAGACCTCGACCCCGAATTGGTTGCTAGCGCCACCAGTGTGGTTGCCGCAATCGGCGACACAACGGACTACGAGGCATTTCTCGCCCGGTTCCGCGAGCCCAGTACTCCTCAAGAACAGATTCGCATGTTGTACGCGCTTGCTGACTTCGATTCAGAGGAACTGGTGATTCGCAGTTGTGAGCTGGCCTTTAGTGGCGAAGTGAAGACCCAAAATGCGCCTTTCTTACTGAACCGATGCATCGCCAACAAGAACCACGGTGAAGTTGCTTGGAGACATGTCCGTCAACATTGGGATGCAGCCAATGAAACGTTCCCGGTGAACACAATCATTCGCATGGTTGACAGCGTGAGACTGTTGATGTCAGACGTTGCTGAAGCCGACGTACAGGCATTTTTTGGTGAACACGACATTCCTCAAGCAGTGCTCACTCTGCAGCAAGTGCTCGAGCGTCAACGCGTGAATTCCTCGTTACGCCGACGTGAGGCCGACCGCCTTGTCAGCGACTTGTCGCGCTGAGCTCACCTTTTGCAACTCGCTCTCGAAGCTCGCGCTTCAAGAACTTGCCAGCGGCGTTGCGCGGTAATGGCTCTGACATGAACACGACTTTGCTCGGCACCTTGAACGATGCGATTTTGCCATCAAGATGCGCCCACAAGTCTTGTGCTGTCATTGAGTGACCCTCATTGACGAGAATCGCCACTGCGACTTCTTCGCCAAGCCGCTCGTGTGGCACTCCGAAGACTGCTGCTTCGTGTACCGCAGGATGCTCGTAGATGGCTGTCTCCACTTCAGCGCTGTACACATTCTCGCCGCCACGAAGAATCATGTCCTTGATGCGGTCTTGGATGTACACAAAACCTTCGTCATCGATATAGCCGGCATCACCGGTGTACAACCATCCGTCTCGAATCGTTTCGGCGGTTGCGTCGGGGCGATTCCAATAACCACGAATGAGCATTGGCCCGAACATGCAAATTTCGCCCCGCTCACCCCGAGGAAGTGTGCGTCCATCTTCGTCGCGTACTTCCACGCGCATCGGCGGAATCCATCGACCGGTGCTGGTGGGGTGAGTGATGTAGTCCCGACCACGGTTTCCGGGTCCGTATGCGTTTGTTTCCGTCATTCCGTAGCCCAACTGGGGCCCGCCCTGCGGAACACTCTCTGCAACTTTCTCGACGAGCGGCGCAGGTGCTGGCGCTCCGCCGCCGCCCACTTGGCGAAGTGATGACGTGTCGAATTCTCCGAATCGTGGGTGATTAACAAGGTCCCAACTCTGCGTTGGCACACCAATGAAGGTGGTGATCTTTTCGTCTTGAATGATGCGCAGAGCCTTCTCGGCATCCCACTTGTACATGATGACGAGTTTGGTTCCGCCCACGAAACAGCCGAGCATGACCGGCACACAGCCGGTGACATGGAACAGCGGCACAATCAGGATGAATGCTGGGTCAACAGAGTCGGACCCTGGTGTCACGCCTTCACGAAGATTCTCAACAGCAGTACGGGCCACGAAGCTCATGAGCGCGCTGATGACTGCTCTATGTGTCGACACCGCGCCTTTCGGGCGACCCGTCGTGCCGGAGGTGTAAAGAATCGTTGCGTCATCGTCGCTGTCGATGGAAGCACCAGGGTGCTTGGCGCCGTGTGGCAACACGTATTCCCACAGATCGACGCCAGCGGGAAGACTCGCCTCGGCGCGCACGACGAGTGCCTTCACCGAAAGCTCCTCGCAGGTCGCACGTCCGGTGGCGTACCGCTGTTCGTCGCAGATGAGAACAGTCGCGCCTGAGTCACGAAGTGCAAAGTCCATCTCGTCTTCGGTCCACCATGAATTCATCGATACAGAGATGGCGCCAATCGAAGTGATTGCCGCAAACGACACCACCCACTCGGGATAGTTACGCATCGCGACAGCGACGCGATCACCCTTCTTCACGTTGTAGGTGTTCACCAATAGATACGCGAGCGCATCGACTTGTTCCATGGTTTTGGTAAACGACCACCGCTCACGTTCGTACACGAGGAATGTCTTGTCACCGTGCAAGCGAGCAAGGTCGAAAAACTGCCCAAGGTGCTGCGGAGCATTCTTGAACACCTGCATGCGAACACCGCGCACCTCTGCGTCGGTCAGTTCGAGCGGAGTACCAGACCCCGGAGAAAGAACCGCCTTGACTGCCTCATCGAAACTGAGTGCCACGATGCCCCCTCTTGACGACCAAGCTGCAACCCCCGTTGCACATGGCGTTGTTGTAACTGGTCACGCGCACGCGAGTGCGGTGGTGGAGCTGAGGGGAATTGAACCCCTGGCCTCTACATTGCGAACGTAGCGCTCTACCAACTGAGCTACAGCCCCGAGAAGAGCCAAGGCTACCTGCGGATGGGTCGCTCAGGCAGCGCTGAAGTAACGCTGGCGATGCCGACGCATCTGCTCTTGCGTACGAATCTGCACCAACATCCAGCAATATCCGACGAGCGCAGCAACAGCGATGGCGAATGCCCAGATCATTGCACCGCTACCGGTGGTGAACGCGAGGAACAAGGTCAGCAGATTTGCCCCAATGAGCGCATAAAGAGCGTTCGTGCGACGGCGACGAACGATGTCACGCGTTGACATGAATGCGCTCTCAGGCGCGAGGTGAGAGCGAGTGTGATCTGCGTTGTGGTGACGACGGCGAGACGTGGCTGCCGACTCATCGGGCGTTGACGACGGAACCACACGCATGCGGGCGCTCGGGCGTTCGGTCACTCGGGGCGCCTGCGCTCGTGGAGCCTGGGCCAACGGCCTGGCCATGGCGCGCATCGGAGCCTGGGCTCGCAAGGGTGCCTGTGTGCGTTGCAGCGAGTACAACTGGCGACGGAATTCAGTGATGGACGACACCGGACGTGAATCGATACGCGAACGGAACAGAGGCGGCAAGAGAACCGCCATCCATGCGGCACCCACTAGGAGAAGTATGAGTTTGCTCATGCGGAATCTGGCCCTGTGTGTGAGAACTTTCGCAGCCCCGTGACGGAGCCCGTTGCGTGAGGAGAAGTGTACGGGGGATGAACGCCCAAGGCGACGACCAACAACGATCCTCTGTGGATAACTCTGCGTGGAATGCCATTAAACCCAAGAAAATGGCGGTTCTACAGCCCTGGGGCAACAGTGCTGTGGCACCTGACCAACCCTGGCCGTCACCGGCCCTGATGGCGACTATGAGCCTTCAGTCGTCGACTGTGAACCTTCAGGCGTCGACTGGCGACGAAATGTTCCTGATCGGCCGCCAGTCTTTTCCCAGAGAGCAAGTTCTCCGATCGTCATTCCACGGTCCGCGCTCTTGCACATGTCGTAGATCGTCAGCGCGGCCACTGAACAAGCATGCAGGGCTTCCATTTCGACGCCGGTGCGCTCCACAGTGTCGACTGACGCTTCAATCTCAACAAAGTCATCGCCGATCTCGAAGTTCACGGCCACCGCCCCGACAAGCAGCGGGTGACACAGCGGGATGAGGTCACTCGTTCGTTTGGCAGCCTGAATGCCAGCCACTCTGGCAACTGCCAACACATCTCCCTTTTTCACCTCACGGTTGATGATGGCCGCGGCAGTGTCGGGTTGCATGAACACCTTGCACTTGGCAATGGCCCTCCGATGAGTCGCGTCTTTGGGCGTCACGTCGACCATGCGGGCATGACCCAACGGGTCAAGATGGGTGAAGTTCAATTCCGGCATCGCTAGATGAGCGTACCGGTCAGACCGGACCCCCTAAACGAGCGAAAGACACCCGTGGCTCAGTGTCGGCGCCAGGGAAACGTCGGGGAGCGCTTTTCCTTAAATGCGGCAATCCCCTCGTCGAGCTCTCCTGATGACTTTGGCACCGAAGCCCACTTACTGCGCATTGCCTCACTCACAGACCCACTTGCGGTGATCTCCGAGATCATTGCTTTGGTTGCTGTTTGGGTTAGCGAGGAGCGCGACAACAAAGTGGCAACCACCGTGTCGACAGCTTTGTTGAGAGCATCTGGCGCATGCACCACATGCACCAGACCAAGACTGCACGCTGCCTCGGCATCAACAATGTCGCCGGTGAAGATCAGTCTCTTTGCATTCGATCCACCCAATTCGCGAACGGCCCGCTCTAGCGAATTTGACGGATACACGATGCCCAACTTCGCAGGCGTGATACCAAATGTTGCGGTGGTGTCGGCGATGCGAATGTCACATGTGAGGGCGATACTGACGCCTCCTCCGATGCAGTTACCACGTACCACCGCAATGGTCGGTGCAGGAAAATTGGCCAACTGTTCTTCGGCGCGCCAATTGTCCTGTGCGTACTCGCCTTCGACACCGTCACTTAACCCACCGATGTCCGCACCGGCACAGAAGTGATGTCCTTCGCCGCGCACGATGAGCACCCGCACATTCGAATTCTTCGCCAAGGCTTCAACCGAGTCGCCGATGGCACGCCACATGTCGTGCGTTACTGAGTTCCGTTTCTCCGGACGGTTCAGCGTGAGCGTCGCGACATCACCGCTAACGGCAATGTCAACCCCGGTCGACATCGTCAACCTCCGATTTGGCTCATCGTGCGACGTGGCTTCACGAAAGTCACCTGACCGATTTGGTGGCCAGCCCATTTCGTGCCAACTGCCTGACGAATGAGGTTGGCAACTTCACTGTCGCTCGCACCGTTTCGTAACAAGGCACGCACATCGAACTCATTCGTCGCAAAGAGACAGGTGCGAAACTGACCGTCGGACGTGAGACGAACACGATCACAGTCTCCGCAAAATGGCTTCGTGACCGAGGGTATGACGCCCACGGTTCCGCGTCCATCCACGTATTCCCACCGGTCAGCTGGTGCTGCACCACGTGCAGCAACTTGGCGAAGTGGATGCACAGCTTCGATGCGGGCGACGATTTCGTCTTGGCTCACTACTTTGTTCCGTTCCCACTCATCGCTGGCATCGAGTGGCATGAATTCGATAAATCGAACTTCGACCTCGTTGTCACGGCCGAACTCTGCGAGCGCGACAATCTCGTCATCGTTGACTCCGCGCTCAATAACAGCATTGACCTTCACAGGCATGAACCCTGCTGCCTGAGCGGCATGAATGCCCGCGAGCACGTTGTGCAATTCATCGCGACGTGTCATGCGTTCGAACTTTTCGCGTTGCAGCGAGTCGAGGCTGACATTGATTCGCTCAAGACCTGCGCTACGAAGTTCGCTGGCGTTGTTCCGCAAGGTGGATCCATTGGTGGTGAGCGCAAGGTCTGGCGCCACGCCAGCTCGAGGAGAGTTCGCATCTGAGGGCACCCGCAAGGTGGCGAGTTTTGCAATCAGGACTGGAAGATGGGCACGCACCGTCGGTTCGCCACCAGTCAGTCGGAGACTGTCGACGTGGAAGTGTTCGACGCAGATGCGCGCCACACGCTCGATTTCTTCGAACGTCAGGATGTGCGATTTGTCGAGCCACACCATTCCCTCTTCGGGCATGCAGTATGTACAGCGAAAGTTGCACCGATCCGTCACCGAGATACGCAGATCGCGCACGGTGCGGCCGAAGGGATCTACCAACTCCACAGCGACAGCCTATGCAGGACGAAACAACAACGCCCGAGCCGTTTCGCCTGCCTTCATTCCGTTTCCATTGGGGACTTCGAGCAGTGCATTCGTCTGTGCTGAGGCAGACAACTGATGGCTCGCCTGCGCATCACTTCGTCGAACGTGAAGACGACCATCTTGGTGCCAGTAGGCAAACACCCTGTCGAAGTGCACCTTCCCATCTGACTTCCGTTGAATCTCGTCATCGAGAATCACGGTTGCGTACGAACGAAATGCCGTCGTCTCGGGGTGCCCTGCCATTGAGCGAAGTGCTGGTCTCGCAAGAAGTTCGAAACTGACAAACGAGGACACCGGATTACCAGGCAACCCGAACACCGGTACGCGTCTTGCGCCTGCAGTGATCTCACCGAAAGCGAATGGTTTCGCGGGCTTCATCGCAATCTGCATCCAGCGCATGTCGGCAATTCGTGACAACACCAACTTCACCACGTCGTAGTCGCCCATGCTGACTCCACCACTCGTGACAATTCCATCGCAAGTTTCGGCGGCATCACGCAAGACGCGCTCGAGCGCATCTTCATCATCGCGAACAATTCCGTAGTCGACGGACTCACACCCGGCTTCAGCAACGAGTCGAAGCAACATCGTTCGGTTGCTTTCACGAATCTGACCTATACGTAATGGACTGCCGTCATCCACCAACTCGTCACCTGTCGACAACACCGCCACACGCGGACGCGGATGTGCTGATGCGCTGCGCACATTGCAACTTGAGAGCACTCCCAACATTGCGGCATTGATTTCGACACCGGCTGAGAACAACACATCTCCCCGCTTGATGTCGCTTCCTGCGTGGCGAACACCTGCTCCGACTGGTACCGACGCCTTCACCAATACGCCATCGACGTCTTCTAGTCGCTCCGTGTCTTCCACCATGACAATTGCGTCGCAACCCTCTGGTATCGGCGCGCCTGTCATGATGCGCACAGCAGTACCTGGTGCGACTGCGATACTCGGCTCTGCGCCAGCGGCCAACTCACCGATGACTTTCAACGTCGCCGGAGGAGACACGACATCACTACTTCGCACTGCATACCCATCAACAGCGGTGTTATCAAACGGAGGGACACTCTCTGGCGCCATCACTGCATCGGCCAACACCAGGCCGTAGAGGTCTTCGAGAGAGACCAGAGATGCGGTCAGTCGTGTGCAACGTGACAACACATGTTGACGGGCATCCTCGAGTGGGATCACATCAATGAAGGTACCGGCAAGTTCAGATGCAAGGCTGTGCCCGTGGCCAACTATCTCGCGCTGCCTTCAAGCGGTTTGACGCTCGACTGGAACTCACCGGCTGGTGACCACACGAGCAGGGTGCGACTGCGTTGGGAAAACGAAGGATGGACCGCCGAAATAGATCTTGTTCCAGATCGCGCAATGGCCGTCTTGCGACTCTCAGCCACTTGGGCCGTGCAGCAGTTCTTGCTGTTTCGCGACATGGAGGACCCCGACTTGTGGCTCGCCACCGACGGGCGTGGTCGATGGGGCGAGATGCACGGGTCAGAACGTCGTGACCTCGACGGATGTGTCGACATCGACTTGGTCGGAACACCGTTCACGAACAGCATCGCTATCCATCGTCTGCAGCTGCAGATTGGCGAGAGTGCTGATGTGCTCGTCATGTCAATCGATATTGAGACTCTTGCCATCGAGCGAATGCTGCAGCGCTACACCCGCACAGGCGCCTCTACGTGGCGTTACCCATCACTTGCTGCAGGTGTCGCAGTCGAGGTGTCCGTCGATGAACATGGCCTGGTCATTGACGAACCGCCATCGTTTTTTCGATAAACGTCTGTTCAGTGAACGAAGTCGGTTAAAACCCGACTCGACCCCGTAGCCAGGCCTGCAACGCATTCGACGTGTCGGGGCGGTTCAGCGCGATGTCGATGACTGCTGTCAACCATCCCATCGGTGTTCCTGTGTCGTAGCGAGCGCTCTTGTTGATCAGACCGGCCAATGGCGACTCAAGTGACTGTGCGCGCAATGCATCGGTCAACTGCAACTCACCATTTGCATGCGGAGTGAGCCGCGCGATCTTGCCGAACACATCTGGGGTCAACACATATCGACCGATGATGATGAGATTGCTCGGTGCATCTTCCATCTTCGGCTTCTCCACCACATCCACGATGCGAAACGGCCCATCATGTGGTGCCCCCTCTGCCGGAGTGATGACGCCGTACGAGCTGACTTCATCGCGGGCGACGCGCATGAGCCCGACCGCACCGACCCCCGTTGCGTCAACCGAATCAACCAAACTCTGCAGCAGATGTGAATCGCCCATCAATTCATCTGGCAACAACACGACGAATGGTTCGTCGGCAACGACGTCGCGCGCGCAACCAACGGCATGGCCAAGACCGAGCGGCGCATCTTGGTATATGACCGACACGCGTACATCGGTACCGATGCGCGCCAATCGCTCTGCCAATTCCACACGTCCGCTTGCGCGCACCCGCTCGACCACGTCGGGCGCCGGTCGCACATAAGCCTCGATGCCGGGCTTGTGAACACTCGACACCAGCACGATGTGATCGACGCCCACCTCAACGGCTTCATCCATCACCAACTGCAGAGCGGGCATGTCGATGATGGGAAGCAGTTCCTTCGGCACCGCCTTGGTGACCGGCAGGAAACGGGTGCCAAGTCCGGCGGCGGGGATAACTGCGGTGCGCGCTTTCACTCACCGGCACCCTAGCCAGATACCATTTAGCACTCGAACCCCCCGACTGCTAGGGGCACAACAGCTCCCAGAGGTTGACATGCCTACCTACGTATACAAGTTCATCGACACCGGCGAGACCATCGAAGTGCAACAAGCATTCACCGACGATGCCCTCACCGAAGCTGCTCACCCGAGCGACGGCACAATGCGCCCGGTGAAGAAGGTGTTCACACCTGTCGGCATCACCTTCAAAGGCGGCGGCTTCTACAAGACGGATAACTCGAAGTCCAGTGGCTCGGCCTCCAGCGCCTCGAGCACGACGGCGAATTCCTCGAGCGATTCGAGTTCGTCGTCAAGTTCGTCTTCATCAGAGTCGTCCTCCACGTCAGCCTCAACGTCGACTTCATCATCGGCGTCAGGAAGCGGATCCACCAGTTCTGAATGACGGTGCACTGACATCAGCGTCAATGAACCGAATGGGCACACATCTGCAAGGTGCGTGGACTCAGTAAACGACGCGTCGCTGAAGTCAGCGAGCAACTTCGACTCAATCGACAGTGGCAGCGGGCGTTAGCTGCATGTTGCGCTGCTGTTGTCGCGCTCATCATGATGTCGCAAGTGCTCTCCCAGCAGAGAGTGACGCAGCGCTGGGCAACGACTCAAGAAGTACTTGTCGCAACATCTGATATCTCACCAGGTGAGACCCTCACGCCTGAGAACACAATGCGCACATCTGTGCCTCAAGCAATCACCCCTCGTGACGCACTCGTGTTGCTCACATCCGACGAGAGCGCTTCCTCGCTCATTGTCGCGGGCCAAGTCATCAGCAAACTTCATGTCGGTGCCACCGCAACGCTCATACCTGAAGCTTGGAAAACTGTCGCCCTACCCGACGAGGTGATGTTGCCGTTGTCGATTGTCGGTGCAAAGGTCGACGTGGTTGTCGAGACTCGCGTTGTGGTCAACAATGCCATTCTCATCGGCATTGCAACTGACACCCACAATGCGACCATTGCCGTGCCTGAGCAACATGCGCCCGCTGTCGCCATCGCAGCGCAACAGGGAACACTTACCCTTGTTGGTTCATCGTGAAGCAGTAGCTCACTTGAGCAACGTGCTTAGGCACCACTCATCGTGACATCACGGATGACGAGGCTGACACCCGATGCACGCATTGGCAACCAGTCGATGTCGCCACCGATGGCAACAATGTCTTGCAGCATGCGTTGGAGAGTCGAAGCAATCGTGAACTCACGCACAGGTTCAGCGGTCGCACCATTTCGAATCAGGAGACCCGATGCACCGGTAGAGAAATCGCCCGAAATCGAGTTCACTCCACTATGGAGCCCCTGCACCATTTGTATGAGCACGCCATCGTCAATATCAGCGATGAGTTGCTGTTGAGACGCTGTGCCAGGCACCAGTTGCAGAGCCAAACAACCAACACCGGGAGATCCGCCCAGACCACCCCGTGTGGCGTTTCCAGTGCTCTTTGTGCCAGCACGACGCGCGCTGTACGACGAGTGCACGAACTTCTTCAATTGTCCCTGTTCGATGAGCACATTGCGGCGCGCGGCCAGACCTTCTCCGTCGAGATCCGTGGCGGTGTATGCGCGAGAGTCTGTCGGATCATCAATAAGCGTGACCATTGACGATGCAACCGTCTCGTTCAACCGGTCTTTGAAGAGACTGCGTCCCTTGATGACACTCTCGCCATTGAGAGTGGAGCCGATGATCGACAAGAACTGTGCGGTGACATACGGGTCAAGCACGACAGTGGTGCGCTTGCTCGGCGGCTTCACTGCACCCAATAGTCGCGTCGCACGCTCAGCCGCTTCACGACCTGCCTTGTCGAGGTCGAACTCGCCTGGCCACTTACCGACGGAGAATCCGAACCCAGTCTGAGTTTCGTCACCATCATCGGCCAATGTTCCGACCGACGCGTAACAACCGTTCTCACGCCCACCAGATCGAACTCCGGTTGTCGTGGCAAACGCTTCTTCCGCGAACACATCGCTGTAACTCGCATCTTCCACGCGTACGCGCTTATCGGCAGCCAAAGCGATTTTCTCGAGGCGCTTGGCAATTGCGATCTTCTCTTCGGTAGGAAAATGCTCGAGTTGTTCATTCCATAGTTGTTGCGGAACTACCGGCACCCCGTCGGGCTCTGCAAGGCCTGCCCACTCATCAACTGATCCGAGTTCTGCATTCTCACGTGCCTCAGCGAGCACTTCTTCCAACGCGCTTACATCGAGAGTGCCGGCATACGACGTGCCGGTTCGACCGTTTCGGATGATGCGAACCCCGACCCCTTCACTTTGTGCACTGACGAAGTGTTCGATCTCGCCCTCGTAAATACGAATATCAGTTTCACGAGCACGCGACACATATGCCTCGATCTGCTCACCGGGCTTGGCTTGGGCAACGATTCGATCTGCGATGTCTTGGAGATGACGAACAGAATCTGGTGTCGACCCTGATGCTGGTGACGCAGTCGACATGGTCAGGCGGCCGTTCCGCCGACAGTGAGGCTCTTCACGCGAAGTGTGGGTTGGCCATCACCAACTGGTACCCCTTGTCCGTCTTTGCCGCAGGTTCCAGGGTTCCCCATGGCGAAGTCGTTGCCGAGCATGTCGATGTCCGCGAGCACCTGCGGTCCGTTACCGATGAGGTTTCCCTCACGAATTGGTTCGGTGATTTGGCCGTTCTCGATGAGATACGCCTCCGTCATACCGAAAACGAAATCCCCGGTTGCCGTGTCGACACTTCCGCCACCGAGTTTGGCGACATACACACCTCGGTCGGTGTTCTTGACGATGTCATCGGGATCACTGTCGCCATTCATCACGAATGTGTTGGTCATGCGCACCATCGGCAAGTCGGCATATGACTGACGGCGACCATTGCCACTTTGCGAGCGATTGTCGTTTCGTGCGCGCGCAAGTAGTCCCACATGTAGTCGGTCAAGATGCCATCTTGAATGAGCACATTGCGCTGACTTTCGTGACCTTCATCGTCGATACCAATTGCGCCCCATTCAGCCGTCATGGTGCCGTCATCAACAAGCGTGACAAGCGGTGATGCGACAAGTTCCCCGACACGATTGCGGTACACGCTCGCACCCTTAGCC
>JBJTGC010000221.1:0-6001 GCA_046093725.1 Actinomycetota bacterium | reverse complement strand
GTTGGGTCAAGCGTTGCGAACAAACGGTTCTCTGCCAACACGCCAGCTTGCGTGAGAGAGTTCAGCAGCGTCGACTTACCAGCATTGGTGTAACCAACGATGACCACGTTCGCAAGACCACTACGACCTCGACTCTTGCGCTGCACGAGGCGTGTGTTGCGAAGATCTTTCAGATCTCGCTCAAGTTTGTTGATTCGCGACATGATGGCGCGACGATCAACTTCGAGCCTCGTTTCACCAGATCCGCGAGTGCGGGCGCCGACACCACCACTTTGCTGCGAAAGTTTGGCCTTCGCACCACGACGCAACCGGGGAAGCCGATATCGAAGCAGGGCCAATTCGACTTGCGCTTTACCTTCGAGCGTGTGCGCGTTCTGGCCAAAAATGTCGAGAATTACCGCTGTTCGGTCGAGTGCTGTGCGGCCCAACACTTTCTCCAGGTTGTATTGCTGCGCGGGCGTCAATTCCGCATCGAACACCACCGTGTCGGCATCAACCGCGAGACACACTTCATGTAGTTCGTCGACTTTCCCCTTACCGATATAGAAGGTCGGATCTGGAGTGTCGCGACGTTGTGTTATCCGAGCTGCTTCATCTGCACCAGCGGTGTCAACCAAGAGTGCAAGTTCGTCGAGTCCCTCTTCGGTGTCTTCGTCTGTTTGCCCCGCAAGCGTCACTCCAACCAGAACGATGCGCTCACGGAAGGTGCGCTCAATGAGCGTGCGACCAAGCGCCTCCTGATAGGGGTTGCTCACACGTTCACCGTGACCGTCGCGATGTACTGCGTTGGTCCGATCAACGTTGCGCGACGTGATGCTGCATCGATGCGTACTCGTGCATCGCCTCCGTCCATGTGCACCAACACTTCGGTCGTCGAACTTGGAACAATGCCCCAGGACAGTGCCGCTTCGGCGCTCGCGCAAGCTCCGGTGCCACATGCAAGCGTCACTCCGGCACCACGTTCATGAACTCGCATGGTGATGGCGTGAGATTCGGGACCAGGCTCGACAACTTCGAGGTTCACATCCGGCACCTTCGCGCCAAGTGATACCAAGTCGACGAGTTTGACGTCATCAACCGCTACAACCGAATGTGGGTTACCCAAACTCACATGTCGAACCGGACGGTCTGGATGCGCCTCGAGCAAGGACCACTGAGCGGGCGCATCAATGTCTTCGATGATGCCCATGTCCACAACAACGCTCTGGAGACCATCAACCGGCCCACCGAGCACCTGTACCTGACGTTCCCCGGCATCAGTGGAGACCGAGTAGGTGCACTCTCCGCTAGTGGCATCGGCCATGTACGCGGCCTGCACCAGGCAACGAATGCCGTTTCCACTCATTTCTGCACGACTTCCGTCGGAGTTGAACAACGCCATCGACGCACTGAGGTTGCCATTGCGATGCAACACCAAGAGCCCGTCAGCGCCGATACCCATTCGACGATCACACAACTGCACGGCGACATCTGGCCAAGGACGAGATGGGGCACCCTGTGCGACGTCGTAGACGAGAAAGTCATTGCCAAGACCGTGGTGCTTGGTGACTGTCACTTCCATAGGCGTTGTCACACCCTACGCCAGGGTCTGCAGTACATGGGTGGCGATTTCCTCGACGGGATCTGAGACCACGTCAACCCACTCAATGCGTGGATCGCGGCGAAACCATCGTTCCTGGCGAACCGCAAACTGTCGAGTGCGAAGAATGACTTTCTCCACTGACGCTTCAAGGCTGACGCCACCCTCCAGATGCTCGATGATTTCTTTGTAACCAAGTGCCTGACGCGCCGTAGCTGACACTGGCTCGCGCTCGTCAAGCAACGACTGCACCTCTTCGACCAGTCCGTTGGCAATCATTTTGTGCACACGTTGCGCAATGCGCTCCGCGAGAGCAGGGCGAGACCAGCGAAGTCCGATCTGGCGAATTTCGGTTGAGGGATAACTCGCCACTCCCTCACCGAAAGAACTGAATGGCTGACCACTTCCGATTGTTACTTCGAGCGCACGAATCACACGGCGGCGATTGGTGGGCTCCATGCGCGTCGCAGCGAGGGGGTCAAGCGAGGTGAGCCGTCCGTGGAGCGCAATGGTGTCTGGTTCGCTCTCGAGCTCTAGTCGTATTTCGGGCCACTCGCCCGGAAGATTCAATCCATCAACAACCGCGGTGATGTAGAGACCAGTGCCCCCCACCACGAGGGGCTGCGCTCCAGCCCGATTGCAATCCGCAAGTACCTCTTCGTATGCCGCCACGTAGCGCGCGACTGTGAAGCGTTCACTCGGCTCACACAGATCGATGCACGCATGGGCAACGCGACGACGCTCGTCAGGTGTCGGCTTTGCTGTGCCAATGTCCATACGTCGATACACCTGCATCGCATCAGCAGCGATGATGCAACCACCGACTGATTCCGCGACCGCCAAGGCAACATCGCTCTTTCCACTGGCTGTGGGCCCGAGAATGACGACCGGGCGCATCGAGGACATCAGTGGCCGGCCACTGCCACCGGAATACGAACACGGTGAGTGGGCTCAGCAAGAACCTCTCGGAAGATTCCCTCGAGAAAGTGAGGTGCTCCACGAGTGATCTCCACAGTTCCGTACGTGCCAGGACGCAGTGCTTGGCGCGAGGCAAAGTGGACGAGCTTGTTCTGACGAGTGCGTCCTGTGAAGTGTCCTTCCCGCTTTCGGTTCGGACCCTCCACGACAATCTCTTCAACGCGGCCCGCGCGTGCCTCGTGAAGCAGCAGCGCGCTGCGCTCAACCACCACGCGAAGCCTGTCGAATCGATCAGCAATAACGCTTGGCTCCACAAAGTGCTCCGTCATTGTTGCGGCTTCTGTGCCGTCACGTGGCGAGAAGATGAAGGTGAATGTGGAGTCGAAGTTGGCCTCGGCGGCCACTTCAAGCGTGCGAACAAAATCTTTCTCGGTCTCACCTGGGAACCCAACGATGATGTCGGTGGTGATGGCGATATCTGGCATTGCTAAGCGAGCCTCAGCCAAACGTTCGAGATAGCGCTGTGCGGTGTATCCGCGGTGCATGAGGGCGAGCACCCGATCTGATCCAGATTGCAACGGGTAATGAAGGTGTTCACATACCGAAGGTGTCTCGGCCATCGCGGCGATGACGTCGCTCTTCATGTCTTTGGGGTGCGGGCTGGTGTAGCGAACCCGCTTGATGCCGGGGACTGTGCCGACGTTTCGCAGAAGATCAGCGAACAACGGCCGCACTCGCACATCGCCACCTGCTTGACGCTCTGCAAGCGTGAGGTCACGGCCATAGCTGTTGACGTTTTGACCAAGAAGCGTGACCTCGGTGACGCCTAAGTCGGCCAGTCGTCGCACTTCATCGACAATGTCCTCTGGCTGACGTGAAATTTCTTTGCCGCGCACAGACGGAACAATGCAGTAGGCGCAGGTGTTGTCGCAGCCAATTTGAATTGTCACCCATGCGTTGTAGGTGGTCTCACGACGGGCAGGCAACGCACTGGGGAAAAGAACATGGTCGTCTTCCACTGCCTCGTCATAGATCTCGGTGATGGGTCCGTTGCTACGTGAGTGCTCAAGCAACTCGGCGGTGCGGTGCACGTTGTGGGTTCCGAGCACCACATCAACCCATTTGGCTCGAGACTGGACGATGTCTTTGTCTTTCTGAGACAGACACCCAGCGACGACAATTTGGCGTCCTTCACGGGAGTCTTTCCAGGTTTTGAGGTGCCCCAAGGTGCCGTACAGCTTGTTATCGGCGTTCTCGCGAATGCAGCAAGTGTTCAGCACGATGACATCTGCGTCGGACTCCTCAGACACTGACTGAAGTCCTTCTGCCTCGAGAAGACCAGCGATGCGCTCAGAGTCGTGCTCGTTCATCTGGCACCCAAACGTGCGAACGACGTAACTGCGGCTCACGCATGGCAAGGCTACCGATGTCCAACCAAGGGCGTATCCTTTCGATATCGCCCGTTGGCGATGTCAATTCACGTGGGGGCAACTATGAAGCGTCGAACGACACGCATCTTTCTCATCGGAGCAGTCATCGCTGCTGGGTCATTGGTTGGAACAAGCGGCCAGGCCGTGGGCGTTGCTGATGGCATGCCGAGCCAGGCGGATCTCGACAGCCCAAGCAGTTCAATCACCAGTAGGTGGCCCGACAGCACTGCAGGTGTGAGCAAGCGCCCGTATATCAAGCGGCTGTCGATCACCAACGGGAGCACCGAAACAGTGGTTATCGCCAACGAGACCTCTCCCGGCGTTCCGACACTCGCGAGTGCCTCACCTGCCTACAACGTCACGGGAACCATCGCCGGCTACAACATCTGCGCGGCAGGCCAAACAACATTGTGTTATGCAAACCCCAACCGAGTTGCCTTCTCTCTCGTCTATATCGACGCTACAAATAGCAACAGCAATCGCGGCAATTTTGACGGTGTCACCACAAATCCAGTTGTCAACGCCGACTCAATTGTCGACGTCACCATCGCCCTGAACGAACTCGGGTCGACTCTTGGCTGGACATGGATGAATGGAACCCCCTTGTATTGGGAAACCACGGGCTTGGGCACCAACACCGGTACCGTCCGCGTCAAGTACAAGTTGGCAAAGATGCCTCAACCGAACAGTTGCACAGCTATTCCTGTGAATACTTGTGACGTTGAAAGCGTTGCCAACGAATACCTGATGACAGAGATGATTCTCAGCCTTGATACCACTCTGCCCTCTGCTTTCAAGGGTGCCCTCTTCGCTACCGAGGGCGCTTTCATCGGTTCACTCGATGCAATCCCCGGTAGCAACGGAAGTCCACCACAACTCACCTACGGAATTGCTGCACCGAAGTACATGTCGAATGGAACGACCGAGCGGCGCGGAAAGTTCTATGCGATTCTGTCTGACACGATCCTGAAAGATCAATTCAGTGTCAATGCCGATGCGACTAATGACTCAATGACAAGTCTCATGAACATTTCTCGCAAGTCCGACACCACCAAACGCGGGGCTGACACCGTGGCATGGACCAAGTGGTCAGCGAGTTCTAACGGAACTGCTGGGCGCATGGTCACAATTAGCGATATTTCGTTCTCGGCTCCGAAGTTCTTGGTGACAGCACCGACCACCACCACGACAACGACGACCACCACGACGACAATTGCTGCAGCGGCGCCTTCGCCCACGGCGAGTTCACCGACGTCAAGTGGTTCTGCTCCGTCGGTTCGCGTTGGACGCACAGTCAGTCGTTCCACGATTGCATCGAGCGCCGGTGTGTCGATTCCTGCCGGTGCGAAAGTTGTGTTGTCAATCGCAACGTCTTCTAAGAAGATCTGCAGCCTCTCGGGCACATCTGTGAAGGGCACCAAGGTAGGTGCATGTTCTGTGACGATCTCGGTGACACCAAAGGCCACCAAGTCGACTCCAAAGCCGAAGACCACAAAGAAGACCGTGCGCATCACCGTCGCCTGAGGCGCGCGCAATCGCAAGAACGACAAAGCCCCGGGCGAATACCCGGGGCTTTGCTACGAAAGGAGCGCAGTGGCATCTGCGCGTTGGTGGCCTTAGTCGAGATCGATGGGCTCTTCGTCGGCTTCGGTGAAGGCTTCGTCGTCGGCATTGAGACCTGCCTGCTGACGAATCTTCTCGGCCATGTCCATCATGATTTCGGGGTGATCTGACAAGAAGTTCTTGGCATTCTCACGACCCTGACCAAGCTGCTCACCTTCGTAGGTGAACCATGCTCCGGACTTCTTTGCGATGCCCATTTCGACTGCCAAGTCGAGCAACGCACCTTCGCGACTGATGCCCTTGCCGTACATGATGTCGAACTCGGCCTGACGGAAAGGCGGCGCAACCTTGTTCTTCACCACCTTGACGCGGGTACGTGAACCCACGACTTCGGCACCATCTTTGATGGACTCGATACGACGGATGTCGAGACGCACCGAGGAATAGAACTTGAGCGCACGACCACCTGGCGTTGTTTCGGGAGAACCGAACATGACACCAATTTTTTCGC
>JBJTGC010000220.1:0-7494 GCA_046093725.1 Actinomycetota bacterium | reverse complement strand
CACCCACACCGCGCACAGATGCGATACCAAGCCGCACAGCGAGCGAACCAACAGATTCATCACTCGACTCGAGCACCGTGTCAGCAGCAGATGCGTTGATGTCGGGAGTGCGAACCACCACCCCATGTCGACGTGCATCTTGCACCAGTGTGTGTGGCGACCAAAAACCCATCGGTTGCGCATTCAACAACGATGCACAAAAGACTGCCGGTTCATGCAGTTTGATCCACGATGACGCATAGACAAGATACGCAAAACTCACCGAGTGACTTTCGGGAAATCCGTAGTTGGCAAACGCACGCATCTTGTCGAAGATCTCATCGGCGATGTCTCCGGTGATGCCGCGCTCGGCCATTCCGGCGTACAACCGCTCTCGCAACCGCAACATGCGCGCTTGCGAGCGTTTGCTACCCATTGCTTGACGCAATTGGTCTGCTTCCGACGGGGTGAAGCCCGCGACATCGATGGCCATCTGCATGAGCTGCTCTTGGAACAACGGAACACCAAGGGTTTTGCCGAGACTGTTTTCGAGCAACGGGTGTAGGTATGTGACTGGCTCTTTGCCGTTGCGTCGACGAATGTACGGATGCACTGAACCACCTTGGATGGGTCCGGGCCGGATGAGTGCAACCTCCACCACAAGGTCGTAGAAGCGTCGCGGCTTGAGACGGGGCAACGTGGACATCTGCGCACGCGATTCAATTTGGAACACCCCAACCGTGTCGGCACGACACAACATGGCATACACCTCGTCTTCTTGCGGCAATGCCGCAAGGTCAAGCTCGTAGCCACGATGTTGTGCAATGAAGTCGATGGCGTTGTGCAGCGCTGAGAGCATGCCGAGGCCCAGCAGATCGAACTTCACCAGACCGACCGCAGCGCAGTCTTCTTTGTCCCACTGCAACACACTTCGGTCACGCATGCGTGCCCACTCCACCGGACACACTTCACCCACCGGCCGGTCGCAGATGACCATGCCTCCGGAGTGGATACCGAGATGGCGTGGCATGTCTTCGATACGCCCAGCCATGTCCATGACCTCGTCGGTGATGTCGCGGTCAGGCAACGACGCAGTCGCAGCGACGCTTCCCCACATGTCGACTTGCTTGCTCCATGTGTTTTGTTGCTCGACAGAATGGCCGAACGCTCGCGCGACATCGCGCACCGCAGACCGCGCGCGATACGTGATGACATTGGCCACCTGTGCTGCGTGCTCACGACCGTGACGGGCATACACGTACTGAATGACCTCTTCGCGTCGTCCACTTTCGATGTCGATGTCGATGTCGGGAGGACCATCACGTTCAGGTGAGAGAAACCGCTCAAACAGCAAACCCAACGACACGGCGTCGGCTTTGGTGATGCCAAGTGCGTAACACACTGCGCTGTTGGCAGCGCTGCCTCGCCCTTGACACAAGATTGAATGACGACGACAGAACTCGACGATGTCCCACACGACCAAGAAATAACCAGCAAAACCAAGCGCCGCAATGACCTTCAACTCGTGATCAATGGTGGACCATGCTCGTGCGCGCAACGACAAGTCTTCACCGACACTTGGACGTGCGCCGTAACGATTGGTCGCACCACGACCAACCAGCTCGCGTAGATAACTCATTTCATCATGCCCATCAGGACACGGAAACGGTGGCAACTTCGGAGCCACAAGCGACAAATCGAAAGCAGCACACGCCCCTACGCGTGCGGCTGCCTCCACCACCCCGGGATACCGCGCAAACCGACGCAACTGTTCTGCCCCGCTACGCAAGTACGCAGTGGCGGCAACGGGTAGACGGTGATCGATGTCGTCAAGCGAACTGCGTTGGTTGATTGCTGCAAACGCCGTAGCCACACGATGTTGTTCTGGGACGGCATAGAAGACGTTGTTGCTGGCGACACAGTCGAGGTCATGGCGTGCGGCAATGCGCACCAACTCGTCGTTGCGGGCAACATCGAGCGGATCACCGTGATCCCATAATTCGACGAGCACACGATCACGACCAAAGGCATCGACAAGCTGAGCAACCACATAATCGGCAACTGCCGGACCATGTTGCTCGAGTGCGCGCACCACTGCCCCACCAGCACCACCGGTGAGCACCCACGCCGCACCATTGACCACGTCGGCCACCGACGACACTTGTGCTTTCGGTGCATTCTTGGAACCGGCAAGCTGTGCGGCGCTGATAGCGCGTGACAGTCGCGCATACCCCGCAGGACCATCGGCGATAAACACCAGGTCTCCCGACGTCTGTGGCCCCGACAAACCATCGCACCACAGTTCGACACCGAAGATGGTCGGCATATTGAGGACGCGTGCCGCTTCGGCGAAACGCACCACTCCGTAGAAACCGTTGCGATCAGTGAGCGCCAATGCAGACAACTCCAACTCGGCGGCACACTCCACGAGTTGCTCTGGATGTGAAGCACCAGAGAGAAAAGAGAAGTTGGAATGACAATGCAACTCGGCGTATGGCACCACGCTCGACCTACGACGCGATGAGCGCAGCAGGTCTTCACGTGGTTCAAAAGGTTGTCGCTTGGCTCCCCACGCTGGCCCGTCACCGCCGCCATTCCACGACGGACTTGACGGGGCACGACCATTCGACCGACGCTGCTCGGAACCCTCCATTTGACGGAGCGTACCGAACATATGTTCGTATCGCCAGAGGCAAAAGTTTCTGCCCTATGGCCGACTCACGGCCACCAATGCCCCGCGCAGGCCGGCATCAGCAATTGCCAATGCATCATCCAGTGTGAACCAGCGCACCTCTTGGCTCTCTCCAGCCGGTGGGTTCGGCGCCACGAACGGAGCAACCACCACGTACCGCACATCAAGGTGGGTGTGTCCACGCGGGCCAGGATGCACGTCGCAGTGAAGGAACCGCTCGACCACAGGGTGGGCCACATCGAGCCCGGTCTCTTCTCGCGCTTCACGTAAAGCTGCCACTGCAATCGTCTCACCGGTCTCGATGTGTCCACCGGGTTGCAACCACAATCCGAGACGCTTGTGCTTGTGTAATACGACATGGCGCACATGATCGGGGTCATCGACCACCAAAGCAGAAGCAGTGATGTGAACCGCGTCAGCTTCTTCGTCGAATGGTGCCGACAGCGTGGGAATGACATCGAGCATCTGCGCAATCGACTGAGCTTCACGTTCATCGATTGGTGAGTGAGCAATAAGCACACTCAGCAACTCATCTACGCCCATTCACACAGTGTGGCAGAACACCTGCATTACTCGTACATAACTATTACTCGTACATAGCCGTGAGCGACCACTCGCGTTTCTCGGCACACAACAGCAGCACCACCTCGTTGCGTGCGCCAGGTTCAGCATCAACGACCACCTGCAGGCGCGCCAATCGTCGCCGACGAACAGGGTCCCACCACCGCTCTTCCACCGGCCATGGCCCAGCCCACGACGTGACGGCGAACGTTCCGGGCTTCAGTGTTTGTGCCGTTGCGCGATGCGGCGTGTTGAAGACAACGAACGCAGGAGAAGCAGACAACTCATGTCGACCCGTGACGAACACGGAACGCTGTTCTTGATCGAGTAGTTGCACCTTGAAAGCTGATGTGAACACCGTGGTGGGCAAAGGTCGCGGTAGTGCCCCACTCCATTGGCGTGCCGCACCTTGACCTTCACTGACTCGTTGTCGCGCTGCCGTTGAATCGGTGAGATCAATGACTCGCGCATCAATGTCGTCGAACTGAGTGGCTCCGCTGCGACCACCTGCCCATTCAACAACTGTTGCGGACACTTCTGGATGCAACGACAGCGCCATGGCGACTGCACGAGATGCCCGCTCATCACGCTCGCGTGATCCGCCCCACAACTCTTCTTGCGTGCACGCAGCGACACGTACTTCGAGTGGCTCAAAACGCACACTCACGATGCCTGCGGTGGGCGTGGCGGCGTGAGCCTGCGCACCCCAACCCGACAACTGCCAGCGCAATCTGTCGAGCAAACCGGTGGCGGTGAACCCGCGCGGTTGATGCCACACACGTTGGTTGTCCTCGCCATGGTCGCTTTCGATTGCGATGTGCATACGCGTGCATTGCACTCCGCGATCGGCCATTGCATTGACGATGCCGACACAGTCACGTTGCACATGACCAAGCACCATGGACACCGTGGGCAATGGTTCGTCTGAGGCCCACCGGCGCGAGAAATCTGACGGTGGCACCTGAGGCACCAAGTGTTCGACGTCGACTCCGTGCACCAAGTGGAAAATGCGTCGGCCTTCGTCACCGAAACGGTCGATGAGGAGACGTTCTTCGATGTCTGCCACGGCGCCACACGTTTTCATGCCGAGTCGAACCAACAAGTGCACGGTGTCTGCCGAGATGTCGGCACATGTTTCAAGCACCGACACCGGTGCCGGTGCGAGAAAACGTTGCGAACCTCCGACAGGCACGACGACAGGCTCACCACGGTGTGCCGCCACATGAGCTGCCACCAGCGCGGCACACCGACCATCAGCCACACCGACACCGTGTTGAAGTAACTGAGTTTTCGCCAGATCATTGCGCGACATGTGATCGCGCAAAATGTGATGACGCGAAATGTCGTGCAAGTAACGAGCCATTGCATCATCGCCACCGAAGTAACGCGACGGACCGCGACTGGACAACAGCGCGACACCTGGAGCATGAACATGCACAAGTGGAGCCATGTCAGTGATGCGGCGCACGACGTGCTCGAACTCGCGTTGTGCTGCTTCTTCTGCGCGGATGACCGCACCGGCGGGCTCCCCTGCAGTGCCGATGATGCTGACCCAATGCGGAAAGACCACGGCTGCGGTACGCACCGGCTGTGTCGCAATCGACACAGCCGCAGATGACAGGCGTGGTTGCGCCTCGTTCACACGTGCACCGTGCATCGGCGTGGACGCACCCGTTTGCCACTCACATCGAGAGCAACTTCACGATGACGCGCATGCGAGTCGACACACCAACGGGCGGCACTGGTGTGCAAATGCGTATCGGCAACGCACATGTCAGAGTGTTCCAACACCACCAGCAAAGTGGAGAGAGAACGGACACGCGCTACGAGTCGACGCACCTCACTCGGACTACATCCCCACTTCGACAACAACACAACATCAAAACCTTCGATGAGCGCACCAAGAACCCGTGCGCGCGAGGCAGTGGATGGCACCTCGACACGCACCACACGTTCGAGTGCCACTCCGCGTTCTTCGGCAGCGCTCATGGAAAGAAACGGCACGTCGACACACGCCAACCACGCACCTTGTCGAGTGTTGGCAGCGACCAATGTGAGTGCTGAGGAGACGGCCGCGACACCGGTGCACACGTTCACAGTTCCGCGACGCAGGCCACCGACATCGAAGGCGACATTCAATGGTTCATCGACTGCGACGATGTCGTGTGCCGCGTGTCGGGCTGCAAAGAGTGCCCCGTCGAGCACATGTCCGGACGTGAGATCAGACAACGACACTGTTTCTCGAGCGGATTGATGGGCCACATTCGACATGGCCCCACTGTACCGAACATATGTTCGGTAGTTTCTGGCTCAGCCAGCGCGCTGTTTGTTGCGTTCTTTCAGCACTCGCTCGAGGGTTTCCACGAAGTCACGGGCGTCTCTCGCCCACTCGTCTGCACCAAGGGACTGAGCTGTCTCTTGATCAGGAATGGATGCGCCGCCGAGGAACACCACCACTGACGGATCGATTTCTTTGCGAAGACTGGCGATGGCCTCTTGCGCACTGTCCTTGGACAAGTCGGTGAAACAACTGACACCCACCGCAACGAGACTGTCGACGTTGCGCACCGCACTTACGAATGAATCTGCAGGAGTGTCAGCCCCGAGATCGAACACTTCGTAACCAGACAAACGAATGACATCGGCGAGCATTGACACCGCAAGTGCATGTGTCTCACCTTGTGGTCCACCGAGAACGACTGTTCCTTTGGTGCGACCACGACGTGCGCAACGCGCACCGAGCTGGCCAACGAGACGAGTGGCGATTCCGGTTGCGCGATGCTCGACAAAGATGTCGATCTCGCCACGCTTCCACTGCGCACCAATCGACACCAGTGCGGGTGCAATCACGTCGAGATACACCTCGTCCACATCAGTTCCGCTGTCGATTGCTGACTCGATCACCGACCACGCACCAGTTCCGTCACCTGCCAGCAAACGCGCTTCGAGGCGCTGGCTCCACGGGGCGCTCTTGCGACCACTACCCGGACCACTCGCCACTGGTGGGGCTGACTGGGCAGCCTTGAATTGCTCCAGATCGGCAATGTCGACTTGCCACACGCCGCCGACCTTGGTGGCCTGAAGCTGGCCTTGGCGCATGTAGCGATATGCCGTCATGTAATGGACGCCCAATTGGGCAGCAGCCTCTTGCAGGCTGATTCGCGTCACTCCAGTGTCCATCACGCCGTCCACCGTACGAACGGTCAGAGAACCATGCGTGATTGTGCTGTCAACAATCTGGAAAAGGTTTCAGCCGTTGTTGGCCATCCACCGTTCGCGTGCCAGACGACTGCGCTCGAGCAGATGCGCAGGAACCCGTGAATCAACGACTGCTGCCCCTCCACCTTCGCCGGTGGCTGCTGCAGCTGTCTCTGCGGGGGCCTCCACTTGAGCCATCAGCTCTTCTTCGCTCGGCGGGGTCATGCCCGGCTTCCAGTATTGGTACAGATCGCGGACGATGTCTGACAGGCCAGTTGAAGACGCACCCGGGTTGAGATACGCCGTGATGACGTTCGAGAACACGTGTACTGCCTCCACCTGACCTGACTCGAACAACCGCCGCGCCACAGCAGCAGCCGGACGATCGCCGGTGGCCTGAGCGAGGGACGCAAAGCGCTCGTGGCCCTGCCCCGTCAGCGAACGGTTGGTCTCGAAACGCAATACCTGCGCATCTGTGCCTGGCTTGTGTTCGACTGCGACCGGCTGACCCATTGGGCAAAGGCTAGTTGAGCAACCTGTATGAGCACGGCTTCGCCGGCGCGAAAAAGGACAAGTACCGTGACGCCCATGGCTGACATCACCCTTGAAGTGTTCGAGAAGGAAGCGCTCGATTTCCTCGACGCAAACGCGGAGAAGCGTCCACCCGAAAAGGCATTCGTCTGGGGCGAAGGTTCAGAGTCCCCGTTCGGTGGTGAAGAGCGCTCGCGTGACAACGAACTGAAAGGTGTCGAACTTGCCAAAGCATGGCGACAGAAGAAGTTCGATGCAGGCTTCGGTTGGGTCACCGGCCCACGTTCACTTGGTGGTCGCGAACTACCAGCGGCGTACGACCGTCTCTACGGTCAACTAGAAGCGCAATATCGAGTACCAGGTCAGAGTTGCTTTGGTATCGGTCTCGGAATGGTCGCGCCGACGATTCTCGCGCATGCAACCGAATTGGCGAAAGAGTTGTACCTGAAGAAGATGTGGCGCGGCGACATCATCGGATGTCAGTTGTTCTCCGAACCAGGTGCCGGATCAGACCTCGCGTCACTCACCACCAA
>JBJTGC010000219.1:0-3063 GCA_046093725.1 Actinomycetota bacterium | reverse complement strand
ACTTGAGAAGATGTCGAGTCGCATCATCAACGAAGTAGATGGCATCAATCGCGTCGTCTACGACGTCACATCGAAGCCACCTGGCACTATCGAGTGGGAATAGTTCAAAACCGTTATCCCACAAGGATTTGAACGGCGATGTCCAAAGCACCCAAGTACTCATTACCCTTTATCGCACCATGACTGGCACCCGAGGTCGTCCTCGTCTGCACCGTGTCCGCTCGAACGGAATTGTCTGCGCCCTTCTCGTTGCGGCGTCAGTGGCTGCCCCCTTGGGACAGCGAGCGGGAGCTACAGGGGTCGACGACAAGTTGCGTGAGGCAGAAGCCATTGCCGACGAACTTGAGCGATTGTCTGAGCAGATGGATTCATTGGGTGAGGATTACGTCGAGGCAATTGCCCGCCAGGAAGACCTGGGGGTGGAAGTCGAACAAGCCAAGTTGCAAGTGTCTGAAAACGAAGCCAAGTTGGCGCAGATGCGAGGAACGCTGTACACGGCTGCTGTCAGTCAGTTCATGAACGGTGGTCGAAACAGCACTCTCACGAATTTGCTGACGAGTACGGGTGGAGTGCAGGACGCACTTCAACGTCAGGAGTTGACGGCGATCGCCTTGAACACTGGCGCGATGACTACGGACTCTCTCGGGTCATTGTCGACTGAGCTGAACAAGCAGCGCAAAGTGCTCGAGAAGAAACAAGCTCAAGCACAGAATCTCGCTGAGACAGTTCTCACACGGCAGGGTGCCGCTGAGTCACTCGCATCGAGATACCAAGATCGCCTCGGAAGTGTTCAGGGTGAGCTTGCCGTGTTGCTGCGACAAGTACGTGAGCGACGTAATGCTCAGGCACTCGAGGAGGCTCGTCGCATCGCGGCCGGCTACGAAAGCAAGTACTCATCGACTCAATCGAAGTACAAGAACATTCCCAAGGTGTCTGCTCGAGCACAGGCTGCGATCAATGCTGCGCTTGGCCAATTGGGTGTGAAGTATCAGTATGCGCGCAGCGAACCTGGTGTCGCATTCGACTGCTCTGGTCTCACCGCATATGCGTGGGGTCGTGCCGGGGTCGGCTTGCAGCGAAGTTCGCGCACGCAATACGCAAGCCTTCCGAAGATTCCGACCGAGTTGGCGGCTCCTGGTGACTTGGTCTTTACAGGTTCGCCGATTCACCACGTGGGTATCTATCTCGGTGGCGGACAGATGGTGCACGCTCCACAAACCGGCGATGTGGTGAAAGTGTCACCGGTTCGTTGGTACAAGGTCGTCGGAGTCGTTCGTCCCGGCTGATTCGCCTGTGCTGCGCGCGTACTACGGTTCGCAGTTGTGGTGGCCGGAATCAACGAAGTGAATGTCAGCCGTTGGCTTGACGACAACGTCGATGGATTGACCGCACCGTATTCATTCACTCTTATTGCGGGTGGACGCAGCAATCTCACGTACAAAGTGGGCGATGCTCGTGGGCGGGCAGTCGTCTTGCGTCGACCACCTCTCGGACATGTCTTGGCGACCGCCCACGACATGGCACGAGAGCATCGAATTATCTCGGCTATCGGGTCATCGAAAGTGCCGGTTCCGAAAACACTCGGGTTGTGCACCGATGTGTCGGTGAACGATGCGCCCTTTTACGTGATGTCATACGTTGAGGGCACAGTCCTCGACTCGCCGGCAAAGGGTGAGAGCCTTCCGGTTCACCTTCGACGACCAGCGGCAGACCACCTCGTCGATGTTCTCGCTGATCTTCATTCCCTCGATGTTGACGACATCGGTCTGGGCGACCTCGCAAAGCGAACTGGTTACATCGAGCGACAGGTGAAGCGTTGGACAACACAGTGGGAGAATTCAAAGACCCGCGACCTCGAAGCGATTGACGAAGTTGGTCGCATTCTCGCAACCAATATCCCAGAGCAGCAAGGAGTGGTGGTGGCGCACGGGGATTATCGCTTCGGAAACTGCCTGACCGATGTGTCGACTGGTCGTATCGTTGCTGTGTTGGATTGGGAGCTCTGCACACTCGGTGATCCATTGGCCGACCTTGGATACATCGGTGTGTACTGGACCGACAACGGGCATCCGTTGTTACGCGAAGTTGACCCCTCTGGCATCGAAGGATTCCCTAACTACGCCGATTTGGTGGAGCGCTACGCCATTAGAACCGGCCGTGATGTGACCAATGTGGGGTATTACCGGGCATTTTCAAGTTGGAGACTTGCCATCATCAGCGAGGGGGTCTTCGCACGGTTTTCCAAAGGCGTCATGGGCGACACAGGCCAAGACATGTCACTCATGAAGGCGAGCACTGAGGTGCTGGCAGAATCTGCATGGGAAGCCGTAAGGGGGATGTCGTGACAAGCGTGCTGGACGGATGGGCGAGAAGTTCTTTTTCGGCGGGTGGACTCACTCGCGACGCCTATCGAAAAGGATCAGGGCCGGCGGTCATCGTGGTGCATGAAATTCCTGGCATCACACCAGCTGTCGCACGCTTCGCGGAAGACGTCGTTGCTCGCGGTTTCACGGTGGTCATGCCAGACCTTGTCGGTACGCCAGGCAAAGCAGTGAGTGGTGGGTACATCGGGTCGTCGATGTTGAAAGTGTGCATCTCGCGCGAATTCACCACGATGGCTATGAACAAGACCTCACCGATTATCTCGTGGCTGCGTGCCTTGGCTCGTTCCCTGCACAACGAGGTTGGTGGAAAGGGCGTCGGCGCAGTCGGTATGTGTTTCAGCGGAGGGTTTGCTCTCGGCATGATGGTCGACGACATCATGGTTGCGCCAGTGCTCTCGCAGCCTTCACTTCCATTCGCAGTTGGGAAAAAGCGCGCAGGTGACCTCAACTTGTCGCCCGATGATGCACTCGTCATCAAGCGTCGTGCTTCAGAAGGTTGTCAAGTGCTCGGACTTCGTTTTGACCAGGACAAGCTGGTCGGTGACCGGTTCTCGACATTGCGCGACATGCTCGGCGATGCATTCGTAGCAATTGAGCTTCCTTCAAAAGACAAGAAAGACCACTCAGTGCGTACTGAGCACCGTGATGACGCAGCAGTGGTCAAGGTGTTGGACTTTTT
>JBJTGC010000218.1:0-3569 GCA_046093725.1 Actinomycetota bacterium | reverse complement strand
CGTCACTACATCACGGATGAAGTGACGAGGGCCCTCGTCTTCCAACACTTCGACAGCACTTGCCTCCCGGCGTGCGTCGACTGTCACCCACGTCAACCACGATGCAAACACCGCAAACATGACGACAGCATCAACTCTGTTGATGTCACCATCAATCACCAACAATGCAAGCAACCCGAGAGTAAGAAGTGCCGCGGGCAAGTCACGCCGAATGTCTGCCCATCGTGCCGTTACTTTGGCAAGCAACACGGTGACTCCGAGAACAAGCCCAAGATTTGCCATGTTCGAGCCAAGTGCATCTCCAAGCGCCAGCTCGGGTGCGCCATCCGTGGCCGCAAGCACTGCCACCACCATCTCTGGGCTTGATGTTGCAAACGCTGCGATTGTCGCACCGATGATGCCAGGCGGAATTCGCAGAGCTGCGGACATTTCAACCACTCCGCGTACGAAGCGGTCCCCGCCGACGGCGGCAAGGGCGACACCAATGATGAGCCAGAAGATGTACATGACGGATCCTTTTTCGATACGCCGACCCGTCTTCCCGGCACGCCAAAGCCAGTGTATGAAAGTCAGTCGGTGAGTTCCACGCGAACTCGCCGGAATCCTTTGCCTTTGTTCTCCACTTTGGTCACCCGGAACGTACCGACCTCGCGCGTCGAAGCGACATGTGTTCCGCCGTCTGCTTGCTTATCGAGGCCCACAATGTCCACCACACGAATCTCTTTGACAGTTTCAGGAATGAGGGACACCTTCGTACGAATGAGGTCTTCGTCCATCACAGCGGTGTCACGGGGCAAGAACGACACTTCAATCGAATGATCGCGAGCAATCGCCTCATTCACGAGTTGCTCAACGCGTGCGGCAAAATCATCGGGCAGCGGGTTGAACTCGAAGTCCATACGCGCGGTCAACGGCTCCATGTTTCCGCCAGTCACCGGTACGTGCCATTCATTCCAAATGACACCGCACAACACGTGCATTGCCGTGTGGGTGCGCATCAACTTGTGGCGCCGCTCCCAGTCGACGTGGCACTGAACAATTGCACCGACTGCCGGCACTGCAGCACCATCAATAAGGGTGTGCACAACGACATCGCCATCCTTGCGCACATCGACCACTAGCTGTCCATCGATGACACCAGTGTCATGTGGTTGGCCACCACCGGTTGGGTAGAAAATCGTTTGGTCGAGAACCACAGCGTTCTCGCGCACCTCGACCACGGTGGCATCGAGTTCTCGCAAGTAAGCATCGCGAAGAAACACCAAGTCGGTGGCCATGGCGACGACTCAGATCTGCTGGGCGAGCTGCTCGACCGGTGTCACCATGCCCGTGTAGAACGGGCCGAATTCGGCATACACAGCTGACGCTTCGTCGAAACGCATGGTGTACACAACTTCTTTCAAGTCATCGGGGTTCACCGCGAACAACGTGACTCCCCACTCGTAGTCATCAAGACCAGCCGACCCCGTGACCACCTGCACTACTCGACCTGCGAATGTGCGACCACTCTTGCCGTGTTCCATCATGAGCTCGGAGCGCTTCTCGAACGGCAAGGTGAACCAGTTCTGCTCTGGCTCACGACGCTTCGACATTGGGTAGAAGCACCATGCGTTCTTACCTGGCGGCGGCAGTTGCGGATACAGCCGCGCATTCAACATCTCTTGCGGCACACCCTTGGCATATTCACTCACTTCGGTGAGCGACACATACGAATCGGCGATGGACAACCCGGCATGTTGCAGCGCGGTCTGCAGCGACTTCAGCGGTCGCATGTCGGCCGACGTGGCCATGACTCCGACATCGGCCTTGTGACCGAGCATGGCGACAGTGACCACGCTGACACCGGCGCTCTCAGCGTTCTTCACCGCACCAACAAAAGCCTCGGAGTCGTACGCCGGCGTGGTCTTGCAGAACAAGTGGATGACGGCAAGACCGACGGATGGAGACATGGGTTCGCTGTTCGCGCTCATGATGCGAAGGCTACCCAGCCACCCGCGCGAGTATCGCGTTGGCGTAACGATCTGCCGAACCTTCTGCCACATGAAAGAACATTGACGGCTCAGCCAATTCAATTTCCATCACCAATGGCTTGCCATTATCGCCGTCCACCATGTCGATGCGCGCATACAGCGGCGCTTCACCAAAACGCGACGTAAGCAACTCAATCACCTTTTCACCCACGGCAAGTTCATCGGCGCGTGGAGTGCGAGCTGTGATCTCTTCGACAACAAACAGCCCGTTTCGTTCGCTTTCGCCCTGTGACAAAATTGCTGCCTTGCAAAAAGCGTGACTGAACTCACCGTTGTAGAACAACAACCCGGTCTCACCTCGCTCATCAACGCGACCTTGATACGGCTGCACCATCGCCTTCTTCCCGAGTGACAACACATGACGAATGTGCGCGCGTGCACCCGCCTCATCGTTGATGAAACGCAGTGTGTCGTTCGAGCCAGCACTGACTGTTGGCTTCACCACGACATCACGCGGCAATGCAACAGCATCGACACCAACGTCTTCAGTCACGAATTCCGTGGGTATGACCGGCACACCGAATGCAACTGCGTCACGCAAATACACCTTGTCGGTGTTCCACCGCAGCACCTCGGCGGAGTTGAACAACTGCGTCTCGCGCGACACACGTTCAGCCCACGCCAAAAATTCAGGCAATCGCCAGTGATAATCCCATGGAGAACGAACAATCGCCGCGACGAACCGTTTCCAGTCCGCCGCGGCGTCGTCCCAATTCACCAATTCAACTGTTGCCCCAGCTCGCGTGAGCGCGTCGGCCAGCCGATGTAGATCGGTGTCGTGGTGGCGTGCCTCGTCGATAGTGACGAGGGCGATCACACCGTCCACGAAAAGTTGTGAGTGACTTGTTCGTTACCGAATCAGAAGTCGCCCATGTCGCCACCGGGCATTGCCGGTGCAGCGGGCTCGGGCTTGTCAGCAATAACTGCTTCTGTGGTGAGGAACAACGCTGCAATCGATGCCGCGTTCTGCAAAGCAGAGCGAGTCACCTTGGCGGCGTCGATGACGCCCAACTTCACGAGGTCTTCGTACTCGCCAGTGGCGGCATTCAGACCCTGCGTTCCAGTGAGGTTCTTCACCTTCTCGACCACAACGCCGCCTTCCATGCCGGCGTTTTCGGCAATTTGCTTGAGAGGAGCTTCGAGTGAACGAGCAACCATGCGGGCCCCCGTTGCTTCGTCGCCTGTCATCTTCGCAGCGGCAGCTTCAACAGCAGCCTGTGCGCGCAACAATGCAACTCCGCCACCAGGCACGACGCCTTCTTCGATGGCAGCCTTCGTGGTGCTGACTGCGTCTTCGATGCGGTGCTTCTTTTCCTTCAGTTCAACTTCAGTTGCTGCACCGACCTTCAACACGGCAACGCCACCGGACAACTTGGCGAGGCGCTCTTGCAACTTCTCGCGGTCGTAGTCGGAATCGGTGTTGTCGATCTCGGCCTTGATCTGGGCGATGCGACCCTTGATGTCGTCTTCCGAGCCGGCGCCCTCGACCACGGTGGTCTCATCCTTGGTGATGATGACCTTCTTGGCCCGGCCGAGCAG
>JBJTGC010000217.1:0-3506 GCA_046093725.1 Actinomycetota bacterium | reverse complement strand
TCTCAGCTATCGACGTTCCGCTGCAGTCGTGGTGCTGAGCGAAGACTTGAGACGCAACGTCGTCGCGAAGTTGTCCACGTCACATCAAGAACGAGTTCATGTCATTCCGAATTTCGTCGACTCTGAGGCAATCGCACCGGGCAATCGCATGACGGACTATCGCCGGGAACTGTCTATTGGTGACGAGACCGTGGTGTTGTACTCGGGCAATGTGGGGTACTCCCAATCGCTTGAGTGGTTGATTGACGCTGCACGGCACTTTCCTGATGTCACATTCCTTGTGAACGGCGATGGAAGCGCACGTGACTCGTTGCTAGTTGCAGCAGAAGGGTTGGCAAACGTGCGCTTTGGCGAGTATCAGCCAAAGGAGCGGCTGTCTGAAGTGCTCGCGACGGGGGACATTCATGTGGTGCCATTGCGACGTGGGCTTGGCTCTGTGAGCGTGCCATCCAAGACCTACAGCATCCTCGCCGCGGGACGACCTGTGTTGGCGGCGATCGACGCCGACACCGAGGTCACTCGCATTCTTTCGGCAAGTGGAGCGGGCCTCAGCGTCTCACCCGACGACAGCGAGCAATTCAGAGAGGGTCTACGAACCTTGCTCGAAGATCGGCGGGGGTGCGAGGTCAGGGGTGCTGCGGGGCGAAAGTGGGTCGAAACACAGGTGTCGCCGCATGCGGTCGGTCGTGCATATGTCGACCTGATCAGTTCAGTGGGGAAGTAGCCGGTAGCCTCTCTTTTTCGTGGCAAACGGTTCGTCAGCGCAAAAAGTTGCTCGTCTCGCTCGCAAGGGCAAGGGCAAGAAGGTTCGTTTCCAAGGCGGAACTTTGTTCCCCACGGTGATGGCCGTCGTGATTGCCGTCGGCATCGGTCTCATCGCGTACGCGCGTACCGAAGCACCCGACACCGACACGCCACCCACCACCAACGACCACTGGCACGTGTCCTATGGCATCTACAAGTGCGATGCCTTCCTGCCGAACTTGGTCGGAAATCTCGAATCGCCACCAGATCCGAACTACATCAAGTACGGAGTACACAGCCACGACGATGGTGTCATTCACTGGCACCCGCAAGCACTTGCAACTGGTCGTCGCGCCAAGCTGGGCGTTTTCTTTGACACGTATCAACTGAAGGTAACGAGCGACGGCATCGAATTCCCTGAGGATCAAAATGCAGGTGTCGACTACAAGGTCGGCACCGACAAGTGCAAGAACAAAGACGGAAAAGAAGTCGATGCACAAGTGAAGGTCATCGTTTGGGATCAGTACGACGATGCGACGAAGTCGCAGACATACATCACTGGTTTCGAAGACATCCGCGTCAAGAAAGATGGCATGGCCGTCACCATCGCATATGTGGCACCCGGCGTTGACGTGCCCATGCCTGAGTCGGCAAGCAACTTGCCAGAGCTGGGCGCCGCTGACTCTGGTGGTGTCACCACCACTACTACCGCTGCTGGCGCAACGAGCACCACTGTTGCTGGTGCAACCACCACAACTGCCGCAGGCGCAACCACAACCGTCGCCACCGACACAACCGGCGGCTGATGCGCGCGGTCGTTCTCGTCGGGGGCTTCGGCACTCGTCTGCGTCCGCTCACACTCGACATTCCAAAGCCACTGTTGCCAGTGGCAAACGTGAGGCTTCTCGAGCACGTGCTCGCTTCACTCGGGTCAGCCGGGGTCACTGAAGCAGTGCTTGCGCTCGGGTTCAAGCCCGAGCCCTTCTTCGAAGCATTCCCAGAGGGTGTCTGTGCCGGAGTGAAGTTGATCTATGCGGTGGAACCAGAACCAATGGACACTGCCGGTGCAATTGGCTTTGCGGCTCGCTTCGCCGGTGTCGACGACACATTCATCGTGGTGAATGGCGACATCCTCACTGATGTTGATTATGCATCGCTTGTTCGCTTTCATCGAGACCGCGGTCTCGAAGGGACCATTCACCTCATTCCCGTCGACGACGTCACGCAGTTCGGCGTGGTTGAAGTCGATGATTCTTCATGTGTTACGCGCTTCGTTGAAAAACCGCAGCCGCACGAGACAACGAGTCGTTTCGTGAACGCCGGAACCTACGTGCTCGAAGCATCAGTCCTCGACCGCATACCCGTGGGTCAACCACTGTCGATTGAACGTGTTGTGTTTCCTGCGATGGTTGCCGACGGGCAACTTGCAGCATTGCCAACCGAGGACTACTGGGTCGACACCGGTCGACCAGAGACCTACCTCAAGGCGAATCTTGATCTCATTGATGGGTCACGCTCATTGATCCTTGCCTCCGTGGCGGCCCAAGCGCACCTCGATGCGAGTGCAGTGGTGACACACTCCGTGATCGGTGACTCGTGCGATGTCGGTGACGGAGCCATCGTCATCGATTCGGTGTTGCTGCCGGGCGCACATGTGGGCCCAGGTGCCAAGGTCGAACGTTCGCTCATTATGGGGCGAGTCAACGCCGGTGCCTCGGTTGTCTCGTGTGTCATCGGTAAAGATGGAATCGTGGAGGCAGGGGCGACACTCACTGACGTCAAGATTCCATGAAACGCATCATGGTCTGTGGCGGAGCCGGTTTCCTCGGCTCTCACTTCGTTGATCGTCTGCTCGCTTCAGGACACATTGTCGAAGTTCTCGATGACTTGCGTTCTGGTTCGCTCATCAATGTTGCTGCGGCGCGGCGTTCTGGGGGTCAATTCAAGTTCCAGAACATCGACATCACCGATGCATCAGTTGGTGAGTTAGTGATTCTGAGACTTCCAGACATCATCGTCAACCTCACATCGTTCACCCCGTCATCGAGCGAAACTGCAGGCGCCTTGGCGAGTGTCGCGTCAGCAGTATCGGTGTTGGAAGCAGCACGTCTTGCGGACGTGCAAAAGGTCGTCACAGTGTTGCCGGCGACTTTGTTGTACGGAGAAGTTGCCGCTCGTGACGTGCCCATCAAAGAAGGTCACCTGTCTGAACCGCGCACAGTGGCCGAAGTGTTGGCTCGGTCTGTCGCAGACATGCACACGGTGTATCGCGATCGACATGCCGTCGAGTTCACGGTGTTAGCGGTCGGCGCGGTGTACGGTCCGCGACAACGACCAGAAGATTCAGTCGTGGCGTCGTTCATTCAGGCGCACCATGCCTCTCGTGCTCCGATTGTGCACGGTGGTGGCAAACAAACGCGCGATTTCATTTATGTCGATGATGTCGTTGATGCAATGGTGCGCGCCATTGATCGGGCCGGTGGTCTGGTGGTCAACGTTGGTTCGGGTCGACAAGTGGCGATTACAGATTTGTGGAACGCGATCGCCGGACGAAGCGCACCCGCGCCTCGTGTCAGTGCGGCCCGACCTCACGATGTGACGCGGTCTGCGTTGTCACCGGTGCGTGCACTTCCGCTGACCGCGGATGTGTCAGTTACGCCGAGTCGTCTGCGTTTTCAGCACTGTCTTGCGCGGCATCTTCGGTCTGGCGAGCTGCATGGGCCCGGAGAGTTTCTGCAAGACCATCTTCAAGATCAGTGAAT
>JBJTGC010000216.1:0-5262 GCA_046093725.1 Actinomycetota bacterium | reverse complement strand
CCGGTGGAGATGTCGGTGCCTTCGCAGAAGATGGTGCCGGCTGCCGAGGCGGCCGACGTGGCCTCGCTGCGGACCGTCTCTATTCGATACCGACCACCTAAGACGGTGTCCAGCAGCACGTGCTCGTCGCTCATGACCCATTCGACGCTACCGTTTGGTGCCCCTAAGTGGGGGTTCATGGCGCGTTGCAGGCGAGAATGGAGCCGTGAAAACCCCTCGAAATGCCCGTCGATTGGCCATCAGCACCGCCATCGGGCTGGGCCTAGCCCTAATTGTGGTGGGCCTCAGTCAGGCAGTTACTGGCCGCGACGCGCAGCGACTTCCCGATGAAATCGCCACCATCACCCCTGGCCCAGGCGACACGGTGCTGCGCCAGAGCCAGATCAGTGTCGACTTCTTCGACCCTTACGAGGCGGTACTCATCGTGGATGGCATCGAACTTCCCGTCACTCGACTCGATGACGTAACTGCCGGCCCCGGCGTACCAAAGCCCGGTTCACAAATCGACCTTCCACCGACTGCCATCTACGACGCAGGCAACTTCACCATTTCATTCACCCCTCAAGAAGGTGCGGCAGTCGAGGAATTGAAGCAGGGCCTTCACAAGGCAACCGTCATCTATTGGAAAATTGACGAGTCACGCAATGAGTCGAAGTTTTTCTCGTGGGAGTTCACCTCCAACTAAGCACAGCAACTACGGAAGGTTTCCAGTAGCCAGCAGGTGCTCGAACCCACTTTCATCGAGCATCGGAATACCCAGTTGTTCAGCTTTGGTCACCTTGCTCGCACCTGGTTCACTACCGACGACGACCGCAAATGTCTTTGCACTGACACTTCCAGGGCTCTTTCCTCCGCGTGCCTTGATGGCACCCTCTGCCCCGTCGCGCGAGTAGTTCGAGAGTGTGCCAGTAACAACAATTGCCTTCCCTGCGAGAGTCTGTGGCTCAGAGCTGCGTTCAACTCGGCCAAAGTCGACACCAGCCGTGCGCAACTTGTCGATGATCGCTTTGTTTTCATCTTTTGCGAACCACGATGAAACGGATTGTGCAATGACATCGCCGACACCTTCGACTGAAGCAAGTTGATCATTGGACGCAGAAGCTATTGCATCGAGATTTCCGAACTCTGCAGCAAGCGACTCTGATGCGGCTGGACCAAGGTGCTTGATGCCAAGTGCCGTGAGCAACTTCGGAAGAGGTCGCGTTCGTGATAACGAAATTGACTCGACAAGATTCTTTGCACTGATGTCAGCAAAACCTTCGAGCTGCAACAACTGGTCGACCGCCACGAAGTACAAGTCACCGACGTCTGAGACATAACCGGCGTCGGAAAGAGCAAACACGGTTCGCTCACCGAGTCCTTCGATGTCCATCCCGCCGCGTGATGCAAAGTGAATGATGCGCTGGTCACGCTGAAAAGGGCACGATGGTTCGACACAACGTGTGTCGGCTTGGTCATCAGGCTTCACCAAAGTGCTCTTCAGCGAACACGGGCATGTCTCTGGGAACACCCATGGCTTCGACTTCTTTGGTCGTAGCGACAACACCGGGCCCACTACTTCCGGAATGACATCACCTGCCTTGCGCACAACGACCGTGTCACCGGGGCGCACGTCTTTCAACGCGACTTGATCACGATTGTGAAGAGTCGCCATGCTCACGGTGGACCCACCGACAAAGACTGGCTCTAACACCGCAAAAGGTGTTGCACGACCAGTTCGACCAATGGACACCTGGATGTCTTTCAGCACCGTGTTGCGCTCTTCGGGTGGAAACTTGAATGCAATCGCCCACCGTGGAGCACGCGATGTGAACCCGAGCGTTTCTCGCTGTCGCAAGTCGTCAACCTTCACCACGACACCGTCGATGTCGTAGGGCAATTCGTGACGATGCTCTTTCCACTCGTCGCAGAAGGAATAGACCTCGGCGAGGGACGCAACAGCACGAATTTCCGGATTCACCGGAAAACCAAGTTTTTTCAAGTACTCGAGCGTGTCGTGATGGTGAGTGAACTCTGGTCCACCGCGCACCTCGCCGAGTTGATAACACCACAAGCTGAGGTCGCGCTCGGCGGTGATCCGCGAATCTTTCTGGCGAAGACTGCCTGCGCCGGCGTTGCGTGGGTTGACTGGCACTGAAAGAGGGCCGCGACCATCTGCAGCTCGTCGAACGTTCTCAGCTTCCTTCTCGGCACGAAGGCGCTGAAACGCCTCGATCGACATGTACACCTCGCCGCGAACTTCAAGCACTTCGGGCACCGGCGTCTTTGCGCTTCCGGTCAGTGTCTTTGGCAATGTTGCGATGGTTGCGACGTTTGCAGTGACGTCTTCACCCACCTTTCCGTCACCGCGCGTGGCTGCCTGCACTAGGACACCATTTTCGTATCGGATGCTGATAGCCAGACCGTCAATCTTCAATTCACAGACGTATGTGCATGAGTCACCGTCAAGCCCCTTTGCGACACGTTCTCCCCACGCATGCAACTCATCGGTGTCCATTGCATTATCGAGACTTGTCATGGGTACGGCATGTACGACCGGCGCGAACGTGGTGAAAGATCCGCCGCCCACGACAGAAGTCGGTGAATCTGCCGTTGCTAGATGGGGATGCTCAGCTTCAAGTTGGGCGAGTTCCTTGACGAGTGCGTCGTACTCAGCGTCGCTTACTTCCGGAGTGTCGTCTGCGTAGTAGCGATCATTGTGATGGCGAATGAGTGCGCGAAGTTCGATGACTCGGCTTTCGAGGGTCGCATGGCCATCAGCGATGTGCTTTGATGTGCTTGTCGCTCTCTTCTTTGCTGCCATCAATTGTCCACACTAGAAGCCAGGTGTGGCAGACGAGCTGGACACCTGTTGCGACGCACGTGTTGCCACGTCGGCGAGAAGTCCCATCACATGTCGAGCGACACCGTCTGTATGAGTTCCCAGTCCGCAGGCGGGGCTGAAAAAACTGTGAGTCGTCAATAAGTCTCTGTCGACCCCACTCGCGCAAAGCTGTGACCACGCCTCAGACAGTCGTCGCCATGCACCTTCAGGAGTTTGCGCAATCGGACCGTCAGTGCGAATGACACCCCAGGCGATCATGCCACCGCGCTGCAACATGTCCGAGAGACGACTCGCATATGTCGACACATCATCGAGGCTCTTTCCTGTTGGGACAGGCACGGAGATGACAGATGACCCGATTGCCAACAGCACTGGCCAATCGACATCACCACAACAATGAACTCCTGAGAGGTGTTCATGACCAATAGCTGCCAAAGCACCGCTCACAAGATCAACAGCCAGGTCAGATGACATCTCTGGCTCGTCGAACATGAGTGAGTTGAGCGACGGTTCATCGAGCACCACAAGTTGACGCGCGATGGGGAAAACCTCTTCCAAGTGATGTTGCACTGCACGCACGTGTGCGCGAACGGCGCGCAACGCCAAGGAAGATGCAGCGGTGGGCGAAAGCCCACTTCTGCGAAGTGCAAGCGCGAGCGTCAATGGCCCAATGCACTGCCACTTCAACAACGGAGTGGCCACCCGCACCGGTTCTTGCCGCGCGGCTTCGAAGAAAGCGCGATAACCAGCGAAGGCATCAGCGCCGAGGTCAACTGTGGTCGGAACGTCACGTTCGAGAACCTGGGTGTCGACACCGATGCCGCCGTACTGCCCGACTGTCACACCTTCAATGCCAACGAGAGCTTGCGCAACCATTCCTTCCGCAGGTGATCGACGCGGAAGAGTGGGCAGGGTCGGAATTGTGGTCGACGTCCATGCGAACGCTGCAGCCGCTTCGGCATCGCGATGGGGAAGGCTGCCGACTCCCATTGTCGCGAACGCTTCAATGACATCGATTTCCGACATGGCATGGCCATCGGCTTCGACGCGAGAGGAGACGGTGTGGTGCTGCGGCGCCAAGACCAACCCCCTTTCCCTCTCGTGGTCATACCCACTAGCTGTTGACTTTGAACGCTGATTGCGACTCTATTGAGAATGGAGTTCGGGCGCCTATGCGGAGCACACTATGGGGGTGGACACGACATCGACTCGCCTCGTGTGGATTCTGCGCTTGTCATGGGTCGCTCTCTTGCTCGCCTCGCCGTGGCATGTCGCCGCTCACCATTCGACCCCAGTCAATGTGGTGCTCATCATCGGTGGCTGGACACTCGGGGCAATCGGATTGTTGTCGTCGATAGCGCTCACACCCATCGGGCTCACGGCTGCGCGGTTGGTGACGGTTCCGCTGATTGTGCTCGTGGCCAGCCAAGTTCGTCATGCTTACGGTGACGGGCGAGACACTTTCGCAATCACAGTTGCCATCATCGCGGTCGCCGGTGTCACTGCTCTGACCTCCAGTTCGCACATGTCTCAAACAATGGTGCAGGCATCCGCGTATGGCGACGAAACACGGTTCCCACTTCGCACACCACTTCCTTACATAGCGCCTGCGATTGTGGTGCAGCTCGCATACACGACGGCGATTGTTGTTGGACCATTGCTCATTGCCGCACGCTCGTACGTATTCGGAGCCATCGTGACGACTCTTGCTGTCGCAGCCTCGTTCAAAGTGCCGCGGCGCCTGCATCAACTCGCCCGGAGATGGCTGGTGATTGTTCCCGCGGGTGTCGTCATCCACGACCATTTGGTATTGGCCGAAACGTTCATGGTGCGTCGATCGAATCTCCTTGCCGCAACACCATGTGACTCACCTGGTGAAGAGGCTGACCTCACCGGCGGCGTCATCGGTCGACGACTTGTCATGTCTCTGAACACGCCAGACAAAGTGGTGCTTGCTCCAATCACCATGCGAATGCTCGGAACTACGGAAGCACTACACGTGTCGTCTTTTGCTGTTGCGCCGCGTCGCCTTTCGGCCGCAATCGCAGCACTTACGAAGTGACGATTCCACCACCCACGACATGCGTGTCAGCAAGGTCGTAAAAGACGACGGTCTGACCAGGCGCGATTCGTCGTTGCGGACGTTGCCACTCAATGCTGACCACATCGTCACCTGCTGACGCGATGGTGGCTTCGTGACGCGCACCGTGGGCGCTTCCCTGCACCAACACTTGTCGCGCAGCAACCGGCTTGTCGGTGGCATGTGGCCAGCTCAGTTGATTTACCAGCGTGATGTTGGTGAGGAGATCTTCTTCGCCACCAACAACCACTCGACGCGTTGCCACATCAACATCGACCACGTAACGCTTGTCCCCACCACCGAGGTTGAGACCGCGACGCTGCCCGACAGTCACCAACTCGACAGCTGCAACATGTCC
>JBJTGC010000215.1:0-6254 GCA_046093725.1 Actinomycetota bacterium | reverse complement strand
CAGCCAAAGCTGCAGACGATGCGTGGTCTCTGGTCGAAAACCTCGAAACACACACTGATGTCACAGAGGCCCTCGTTGCGTACGAAGCGAAACAACTCGTCGTTGGGCGCAATCTGATGGAGCGAACACAACGCATCGGACGACGCTCGCAGTTCGACGGAACGTGGACCCCAGGTGACCCGGAGCTCATCTTCGGCCTGAAAGCGCCCGGGCAATGAACACTTCGTCAGCATCTGCAATGGCGCGGGCCATGACTGAAATCGCCGGAGAGTTGCTCAATGGTCTCACTGCCGAACAGCGTGCAGTCGCAAACCTTCCTTTTCCATCAGAGGACGAGCGACGCAAGTGGTTCTACACACCCACCGATCATGGCGGTCTCACACTTCATTCACTTTCACCGGCGCAACACCGACTTGTGATGCAATTGCTCGACAGTGGCCTCAGCCGCGCGGGCTATGTCACAGCGTCAACCATCATGGGCCTAGAGAATGTGCTCGACCAGTTAGAGGGTTGGGGTGCGATGTGGAACTTTCCACGGGGTCGCGATCCGCTGCGTTACTTCCTTCGCATCTTCGGCGAACCAGGTTCCACCCAATGGGGCTGGCGCATTGGCGGACACCATGTATCGGTGCACTTCACTGTTCTCAACGGCGAAGTGCATTCAGGCACTCCTTGCTTTCTTGGTGCAGATCCCGCATCGTCACCACTACTTGGCGGGCAACACTTGCGCCCACTTGGCGCATGCGAAGACTTAGCTAGAGAGTTGTTGCTCAGTTTCGACGAACAACAACAACGTGTTGCGATTGTGTCCGACACGCCCCCTACTGACTTGGTGACTGCGAATCGACCCGACCTCGTTGATGGTGATGGACCTCTTTGTCTTTCCAAGGTGTGGCGCAACGAGTTCACCGGCGAACTTCTTGACGTGGTTGAGCGCGTGCAAGATGCTGAGGAGGCGAAAATTGGGTGGTCACGCGAACATCACGATGCGCTTGTGTTCACGTCCGCACCAAAGGGGCTTGCTGCCTCGACCTTCACTTCATCCCAACGTGAAATCTTGAAGTCGCTGCTGCACACCTATGTCGGCCGAGTTCATGATTCACTCGCCGATGCCGAATGGGAGAAGGTGCAGTCGTCCTTCGATTCCCTGCACTTTGCATGGGCCGGCAGCACGCAAGTAGGTCGCCCGCACTACTACCGGGTGCAAGGCCCCCGTTTGCTCGCGGAGTACGACAACACCACACGTGACGGCAACCATGTGCACACCGTGTGGCGCGACCCTGTCGCTGATTTTGGCTCAGATGTGCTTGGTCGCCATCACCGCGACGCCCACTGACACCGCAAACTGCTGAGCGTTCTGCAAATCGTCAGAGCAACTTGCGGAACAGCTTGATCTTTTTCTCGGTGTAGGGCGGATAGGCAAGTGACGGGTCGAGTTTCGTGCCACGTGCCAGCACTGGCTTCATGTGCTGGAACTGGCGCACGCTTGTTTTGCCGTGATACGCACCCATACCGCTCTCCCCGACTCCGCCGAACGGCAAACTCGGGTTTGAAATGTGCATGATGGTGCCATTCACCGTGACACCGCCTGCTGTGGTGTTCGCCAACACGTGGTCAACCACCTTCTTGTTCTCAGCGAACACATAAAGCGCAAGCGGATGTGGCCGTGATGCAATGAAATCAACCGCGTCGCCCACCGAGTCGATGGTGATGACCGGTAGTAACGGCCCGAAGATCTCTTCCTGCATCAGTTGCGAGTTGACGTCGACATCGACCAGCACGGTCGGTGCGATGTAGCGGTCGTCGGCGACTGTTTGTCCGCCGATGGCGACCTTTCCGCCAGACATGAGCGCCGATAGACGAGCGAAGTGTCGGTCACTCACCACACGGCCGTAGCTGTCACTTGTACGCGCATCAGATCCGTAGAACTCAGTGATCGCCTTGCCAATTTCGTCAATGAAACGATCGGCGACTTGCTTGTGCACGAGCACATAATCAGGCGCGATACACGTCTGACCAGCATTCATCCACTTACCCCACGCAATTCGACGGGCTGCCACGCGAACGTTGGCCGACTCGTCAATCACCGTGGGGCTCTTGCCACCCAACTCAAGAGTGACTGGCGTCAGGTTCTTTGCGGCAGCACTCATCACCACACGGCCGACAGTTCCGTTGCCGGTGTAGAAGATGTGGTCAAAGTGTTGCTCAAGTAGTGCAGTTGTTTCAGGAACGGCACCTTCAACAATGCGTACCGCACGTGCGTCGAGATACTTCGGCACGAGTCGCGCAAGAACTGCAGACGTTGCCGATGACACTTCTGATGGCTTCATGACGACTGCGTTGCCTGCAGCAATCGCACCGGCTGCTGGCACCAGCAATAACTGAATCGGATAATTCCATGGTGCAATCACGAGCACCACACCAACTGGCTCGGGAATGCGACGCGACTTCGCCGGCAGGGCCACAAGCGGAGTTGACACGCGCTCTGGCTTGTTCCACTTGGCGAGATTCTTCAGCATCATCTTGATCTCGCCGACGACAAAGGCGATATCAGTGATGAAGCCTTCGGCTGCCGGCTTGCCGAGATCGATGCGAAGCGCCTCGAGCAAATCAGCCTCGTTCTCCTCGAGCAGTGCAATCAGCTTCTTCAGCTGGTCACGACGCCAGTCGAGGGGTCGAGTAATTCCTGAGCGAAACGCCTCACGAACATCAGTGACCATTGCAGGGATCGCCGATACGTCTGATGAGGGGGTCATGTGCATCGTCATGCCGACAGTCTGGCCCTCACCACTGGGTTGCTACATACTTGGTCTCAAGAAATGCCAGAAGTCCTTCGTGGGCACCTTCGCGACCAAGGCCCGATGCCTTGATTCCGCCAAACGGAGCCGCCGGGTCGGATACGAGCCCTCTGTTGAGACCCACCATGCCGGTCTCCAACTGCGCTGCCAAACGCATGCCACGGGCAGCGTCACCGGTGTAGAGGTAACTCACCAACCCATGTTCGACTCCGTTGAACAACTCCATCGACCGTTCGATGTCGTCGACCACCACAATCGGTGCGACCGGCCCGAACACTTCATCTTTCAGAATCGTCGCCGTCGGTGCGACGTTGGTGAGAACGGTTGCGTGGTAACCAAACGAACCATCGTCGGCTGCACGACCACCACACTGGATGACAGCGCCTTCAGCAACTGCTTGTTCAACCGCAGTAACCACACGTTGCTGCTGTGAATGCGACACGAGCGGCCCGAGTGTGACACCGTCTTTCAGCCCGTCACCAAGCACCAAAGATGACATACGCGCAGTGAACTTGTTGACAAATTCACCCGCGACTTTCTCGTGCACGTAGAAGCGATTCGCAGCGGTGCACGCTGCTCCCCCATTGCGCATCTTTGCGAGCATCGCACCGTCAACAGCAGCGTCTATGTCTGCGTCCTCGCACACGATGAAAGGTGCGTTACCGCCTAGTTCCATTGAACAGTTGATGATGCGGTCAGAGGCCTGAGCCAACAACAGTGCACCGACGCGCGTGCTTCCGGTGAATGAAAGCTTGCGAACCTTGCCGCTCGACAACATTGCGGCCACTGCGTCGCCAGGCGGGTCAGGAGTCACGACATTCACGACACCCTCCGGCACGCCGGCACGCGTGAGTACATCTGCAATGGCAAGTGCCGTGAGCGGAGTCTCAGTTGCGGCTTTCAACACCACTGTGCAGCCAGCTGCCAATGCCGGGCCGATCTTGCGTGTTGCCATGGCTGCCGGAAAGTTCCACGGCGTAATGAGCAATGCCACCCCCACTGGCTCACGCGTGACTGCAAACCAATAGTCACCATTCGGCGCATGCCGTAGATCACCATCGATGCGCACTGCCTCTTCGCTGAACCAGCGAAAGAACTCCGCCGCATAGGCAACTTCGGTCATGGCATCAGACAGCACTTTGCCGTTTTCCTGCACGATGAGTGTTGCGAGTTCTTTCTGCTCAGCGATCATCAACTCGTAGGCACGACGCAACATTTCTGCTCGCTGACGAGGCAGCACTTTTCTCCACGTTGTGAATGCATCATGTGCACGGTCAACGGCCACAAGGCACGCTTCAACGGAGGTGTTGTCGACACTGCCCACGACGGCGCCCGTCGCTGGGTTGGTGATGTCAATTGTCTGCACGGCGCACAGTCTTGCAGCACCGCTACATGAGAAAGGGCCCGGTGCTTTCGCACCGGGCCCTTCACACTTCCGAGGGGGGAAGTTCAGTGGCTATCGAATCAACTACCCGAACCGATACGCGCTGCGAGCGCGACGGCCCTGGTGTAGATGTCTCCGCTTAGCGGTGAGTATCCGATTGCTTCAGCGCTCTTCGGACCACAGGTACCGAGGAGGTAGTTGAAGAAGTTACGGATATTGAGGTTTGTGCTGGATGCTTTGGTGCTCGCCAGGCCGTAAGAAATGGCTACGACTGGGTACATCGTTGCTGATGTGTTCGTGTAGTTCAACGTGACGAGTCCATCTGCTGCGACCGTGGCGTACGACAGGGCCTCTGAGGAGTTCGTTGTTGTTGGTGCCACAAATGCACCGCCAGCGTTCTTCACTGCTGCTGCCTTCACGCCTGCGCTAGCGCGCTCAAGAACGAAGGAAAGCTCAGCGTAAGTGATGGCCCCGTTGTTGTCTTTCACGTAGTTCGATACTCCGTCGTTGCCGCTAGCAGCCTGGAAGGTGCCATCAGTGGGCAGCGTTGTGGGAATCGACTTGGTGAAGTCGTCGTTCGTCACCTTTGACCACACTGTTGGTGCAGTGAGATTCAAGTAGTTGAGGAACGCGTTCGTCGTTCCGGAACCACCTGAGCGGTAAGCAACTTTGATTGGGGTCGCCGGAAGGGTGACGGTCTTACCACTGGTCGTTGCTTCAAGGCTGACAGTTGCAATTGTCGCACCATCAACGGTGATCGAATAAGTCGTTCCCTTGGCGTGCTTGACGGTGTTTGCCTGCGTCTTCGCGAACTTGAGAAGTCCGACGTTTGACGCTGCACCCTTTGCAGTGGTGCGCTTCAGAATGACGGTCTTTCCCTTGTTCGCCTTGATTGCGGCTGCAGTCATGGTGGTGGTGATGACAGCATTGGTTCCCTTTGCGGCAACCGTGACCTTCACGCCAGCGATACTCTGAGTTTTCTTGGCAGGAACTGTTACCGCAGTGTTATCAGCCGCAATTGCTGGGTCATTCCACGTCTTGATAGCTCCGGAGAAGATCTTGGCAATCGTCGGTGCCGTGAGGTGAATTTGGTCGGTCACTCCGTCGAGGCGATATGCAACTGCGATTGGACCACCGATGAGCGGTACATAGACGAAGTTGCTCGGTGCACCACTTGAGTACGCAGATTCACTGCCACCAAATTGGAATGTGCCGTTCGCAAAACTTGTCTTGCCAGTACCTGAGCCAACGGCTGAGTAGGAGATCGTGTCTTTGCCAGGGTTCACAGTGGTGTTGCTGGCGTACAGCGAGCGACACACATCCATGAAGTTGGCCATGAAGGTTGCGCCTCCACCAGTGATTGCTTCTGCATGCACCGGTACTGCACTTGCAGTAACTCCGAGTGTTGCGATGGTGGCCATGGCCACCAACTTGCTACGTAGTTTCATGTTTTCCTTTTTCCTCCGGGTGTATTCCCTGTTGAGGAATGTAGAAAACGGAATTGACGTGGAAACCGCTAACAGTTGAACAGGTTGGGCGACAAACCTGAACAATGGGTGAACGAAATATCAGCCGAAGCGACCCTGTACGTAGTCCGCGGTGCGCTTATCTGAGGGGTTACTGAACATGTTTGAGGTGAGGTCGGCTTCGATTAGTTGACCCGGCCCACCGTCAGACAGAAAGAATGCGCAGTAGTCAGAGACGCGGGCTGCCTGCTGCATGTTGTGGGTCACGATGATGATCGTCATGGTCTCAGAGAGCTGCACGATGGTCTCTTCCACTCGCAAGGTCGAACCTGGGTCAAGTGCCGAACAGGGCTCGTCCATCAGCAACACATTGGGCTTCACGGCCAAGGCGCGTGCAATACACAGACGCTGTTGCTGACCACCAGACAACGATGCTCCAGCGGCCTTGAGGCGATCTTTGACTTCTTTCCATAGTCCGGCTCGCACCAAGCAGTCCTCAAGCAACGCTTCCTTGTCCGATGTCTTGATCTTTGCCAATTTCAGACCAGCGAGCACATTCTCTTCGATGGTCATTGAAGGAAATGGGTTTGGCTTCTGGAAAACCAT
>JBJTGC010000214.1:0-9768 GCA_046093725.1 Actinomycetota bacterium | reverse complement strand
GCTCTCACTCGAGTTGAACCGGTCTTTAGTGGTCTCGTCCAGGGTTTGTTGTGTCTGTTCCTTCTCGATCTCGGCACGCTTGCTGGGCAAAGGTTCAACAGCATTCGTCGTGCAGGGGCGCGGCTGCTCGTATTTGCAACCGTGTTGCCCATCGTTTTCGGTGTGATCGGTGCATTCCTTGCATCACTTGTCGGTATGTCTGAGGGCGGAGCAACAGTTCTCGCCGCCATGGCAGCAAGCGCCAGTTACATCGCAGCACCGGCGGCGGTGCGAGTGGGACTTCCCGAAGCTGACATTGGAGTGTCCTTGGGTGCAGCGCTCGGCGTGACATTCCCCTTCAATCTCATCATTGGAATTCCGCTCTACAGCGAGATTGCATCAGCTCTCATCTAGCGTTTTTCGAATCGCGCTAGCAGAGCTCCACTACCCGATCACACAAACTGTCGACATCTGAACGTGAGTGGCTCACCAAGATGCAGTGTGCTCCTGTAGCTGTGAGCTGCTGACGAAGCCAGCTACGAAGCTCGTCAATACTGCCTTCATCAATGGCTGACAGCGGTTCGTCCAACAACACCACCGACGGCTTGGCTATCAACGCTCGCACGATGCATACACGTTGGGCCTGCCCCCCAGAGAGCTGAGCTGGCATGACGTCACACAAGTGCTCGCACTGGGCATCAGCCAACATCGTTCGGGCTGTCTTACGAGCATCGACCTTCGCTCGCCCAGCTCGGCGCAGAGGAAACGCAACATTGTCGAGTACGGATGTGAAGGGAAGAAGCGAGTGATCTTGGAACACCATGCCCACTTTGCGCTGCTCTGTCTCTACGAACACGCCAGCGTCCGGAACATCCCACGCAGTGTTTCCGAGGCTCAGGCTTCCCGTTTTCAATCTGTCCAGCCCGGCGATCACGCGCAACATCGAAGTCTTGCCAGAACCATTTGCCCCGACAACTCCGAGTACTTCATGGTCAACCAAGAGGTCAACATCTCGCGAGAACGTGCCGCGTTCCAGTCGTCCATTCAGGAGAAGGCTCATGATCGGCGCACCAGCCATTGGTCTCGCAGTGCGAACAGCACCCCGACACACACCAGCACGAGCACCAGGCTCAGTGCGTAGGCGGCCTCGGGCTCAGACTCGAGCAACATGTACACAGCGAGCGGCGTGGTTTGCGTGCGTCCCTCAATGTTTCCTGCGAACGTGATGGTGGCACCGAATTCACCGAGTGCACGTGCCCACGCAACTGCAATTCCTGCAATGAGCGAAGGGCGCAATAATCGAAGTGTCACCAACGCCATGCGTTGCCAAGGGCCAGCACCCATGACAGCTGCTGCTTCCTCATGACGTGGGTCAATACCGCGAAGTCCACCTTCGATCGCGAGCACCAGAAACGGCAATGCCACGAACGTTTCTGCAATCACCACCGCGGTGAGGCTGAACGTGATCTGCACGCCAAATGTGTCGTAGAGGAAGGTCCCGAGCAAACCGTTTGTGCGTCCGTACACGCCAAGCAATGCGATGCCGCCAACAACTGGTGGCATAACCATCGGCAATGTAACTAACGCTCGCAGTAACGCCCGGCCACGAAAGTTGGCACGAGCAAGAAGCCACGCAAGTGGAAACCCGAGAATGAGTGCACACATGGTTGCCAATACCGATGCCGTGAGTGAGAGGCGGAGGGCATCAGTTATCTGCTGGCTCGTGAGTTGCTGCCACAGTGTTGACCACGCAACCCGGCGCACAATGCCTACAAGCGGCAGCAATAAAAAAGCAGCGCCGATAGCTCCGACCACACCAAGACCACGCGGAATTCGCGACGTCACGCTTGACATTGACATCTCACGGCCTCAAGAACCCGAAACGGACAAGGGTTGATTGCCCTGCCGCTGATGTCACGAAGTCAATGAACGCCTGTGCAGCTCTTGCATTATTGGATCCACGAATTGCCGCAATCGAATACATGGCAGTCACATTGTGAACTTTTGGAATTGTCACTTGCGCGACGGAACGACCCGCTGCCAACACGTCGGTCGTATAAACAACAGCAGCATCGGCATCGCCATTGACAACCGCACCAATTGTTGCTTTGGCATCAACACCACGCGAAATACTTGACTCAGGTAGCACGACGACGGCGCGCTGAAGTGCAGATGCGGCATACACACCGCATGGCACAGTCTTTGCGCACAATGCCACCACTCGTGCCTTCGAAAGGTCCGCAAGAGAAGTGATCTTGAGTGGGTTCCCAGGCTTCACGGCAATCTGCAACGAGTTTCTCGCGAAGATCCGGGGGGCCTTGTTGACCTGTCCACTTGCTGCCAACTTGTCGACACTTGATGTGTCTGCGGCAGCAAACACATCTGCTGGCGCACCGGCCTGAATCTGAGATACCAATGCGGATGAGGATCCGAAATTGAAGCGGAGGCGTACTTTCGGATGTTCCTTTCGAAACTCGCGTGCGAGCGCTCCGAAGGCATCAGTCAGCGAAGCTGCTGCCGACACGGTGATCGAACCTTGCGCTGTCGAGGACGTGGCGCGGGAAGTGGCATGAGTAATCGTCGCGTTCGCCGACAACACACCCGCAGCCAGCACGACACAGAGAACACCTTTCCGCAACATATTCGGCTGCTTGGTGTCTAGATTAGTCACAGTGAGACTATACAGCCCGTCTGTGCTTGACCATCTGGTGCTAGCGCTCCTCGATGAGCAGCCGGCACACGGTTTCGCTATAGCCAAGTTGTTGAGCAGCGATGACAGCCTTGCTGCAGTCATGCGTGTGCGTCGACCACTTGTGTACCGATCTCTGAATGCGCTGAAAGACGGTGGGCTCATTCGTGCGTCGAAAACCGAGGCGGGTGACCAAGGTTCCGAACGAACCGTGTATCGAACCACTGCTCGTGGCACACGAGAAGTTTCGAGCTGGCTCGACAGCGTGGTGTCTCACCCGAGAGATGCACGCATTGAGCTGTTGGCAAAGTTCGTGTGTCGAAGTCGGCGTGGTCTCTCGAATGTCGACTTGGCGCAGCGGCAGCGTTCCGTGTTTGAAGAGATTGCGCGTGACTTCGACGACGACGTAGCGACAACCACGGGAGCGGCGCGCTTAGTCGCGATGTGGCGCCATGAATCGGTGACCTCGATGATCACCTTGCTCGACAGAATTGAGCGCGACTAGCGCTTCTGTGTTCCTGCGCTGATGCCACCGTCGACATACATCACTTGACCCGACACATACGACGAGTCGGGACCGGCAAGAAACGAGACGACGTTCGCGATGTCAACCGGTGACCCCACACGACGCATCGGCACACCTTGCGCACGTTCGTTCACTCGATTGCCTTCATAATTCGCGGCGGTTCCATCGCTCACGATGAGACCTGGACCGATTGCATTGACACGAATGTTGTCTGGCCCAAGCTCTAGCGCAAAGGTCTTCGTCAACGACTCGACCGCAGTCTTCGTTGCCGGATACACACCAATGCCCGGTGACTGGGTCCACGCCGCAGCAGATGACACATTGATGATGGATCCCCCGCCGGCGCGTCGCATGTGTGGCACAAAAGCCTGTGTGCACCACATGGTGCCGAGAACATTCACATGAATCACGCGTTCAGCCTGCTCTTCTGTCGATTCCAGCAACGACTCAAAAGACCAGATGCCGGCGTTGTTCACAAGCACATCACAGGCAGTCACCTTGGCCCCGAGGTCGTGCACTGCATCGCGGTTGGAGATGTCACACACGTGTGGCTCTCCCCCAACCATGCGAGCCGTCTCTGCTGCGGCATCGGAATTCACATCGACACAGACGACATGAAAACTGTCTGCAGCCAACCGCACGGCCATGGCGCGACCGAGACCCTGTCCCGCACCAGTGATGACAGCTGTCTTCTTCGTCATGCGTTGCCCTTCGACATCATGGACAACCGATGCCATTCATCACCGCACACGCTGGGCACATTCGTACGGTGCCTTCGCGAGATTGAAATTCCTTGTAGATGGGCGAACCGCATGACATGCACCCAGCATCTGTCACTGTGTCGAAACTCTCGGTGCTTGAGGCCTCTGCGGTCATGCAAGTGACAGTAGTGCGCCATAGGTTGTGGCTATGGCGACATACAAAACCACGGTGCGATCCACGATGTCGGCGCACGAGGCATTCGCGTTCATGGCAGATTTGCGGAACTTTGCGGTGTGGGACCCAGGCGTTGTCAAGGTCACCCAAGTGCAAGGTGACGGACCGGGTCCCGACACTGTCTTTGATGTGGTCGTCAAGACCGGCGCGCGCGTGGCAACGCTGCGTTACCGAACGACGAAATTCGAAGCTCCACACACGGTGACCGTTCGCGGAAAGAACGCCTTGTTCACGTCGGTTGACACGGTAACGGTTGCCGCCAACGAGCACGGGTGCGACGTCACCTACATCGCAGAGCTGACCTTCAATGGATTGCTGCGACCCGCCGACTTGTTCTTGCGTGCAGCATTCCAGAAGATCGGCGACCGGGCAGCCGAGGGGCTGCGCCGGTCGCTGACAACTTCAATTAGTTGATGTAGTCGGTCAGCCTCAGCTGACCTTCACCAACAACTTCTTGGTGAACTTCTTGCCAGTCACCGAGATGGTGAGAGTGCACTTGCCGCTTCCAATGGCCTTCACCGTCTTGTTCGCCGACACTGTGCAGATGCGCTTGGAGCCTGCAGACACGGTGACTGCGACTGTTGCATTTGATGTACTTGGCAACTTGTTGGTTGACGCAATCGAAGCGATGGTGAGTGACTGACCCTTCGTCACGGTTGTGTTCGTTGACTTCGTCACCTTTGCAGGTGTGACGGTGACGGTGAGTGAACAAGTACCAGCGAGCAGACCCTTGATGGTGGTCGACGTTGCCGAGCAAATCTTCTTCGATGCAGTTGCAACTACCACTGAGGTCTTCGAGCCCTTAACAACTGTTGTTCCAGCGGTGGTGAGAGCAGACACCACAGTGAGGGTCTTGCCTCTCACTACTGTCGGTGTCTTCACTACTACTGGTGTAACAGTTGTTGCGGTTGTCGGAGCTGTTGTCGCGGTTGTTGAACCGCCAGACGACGTTGAGCTACCACCCGAGTTCACACGTGCCGTAAACGCTCCTCCACCAGTGCCGGCAGCAAGGCTCAGCGACGTAGCCATCGCACGAACAGACATGACCCTTACCCCTGCTGCAGTCACTTTGTCGGTGGCCGACTTCGGAACCTCAAGGTCTTTCACTGCACCTGTGTTTCGACCTGTGCTCGAGCTGTTGACTTCATTGATTGCGTCTGTCGCAGGCGATACTGCAGCAGTTGGGGTCGTCGGGCCCGCACCTGTCGCCGTCATCGCAGCGCCGGTTGTGCCAAGTGCGGTCAAGTTCGTTTCAACCGCCTTGATGTCTCCGTTGCCAGAAGCAACACCAATGACTACTTCACCAGATGTTGCATCAGCCTGAACAGCAACTGCAGTCGGCGCATTGCTTGGACCGCCACCGCCACCGCCAGCTGGAGCTGCCGATGTGTTGATTTTCGTGAAGGTGCTTCCGTTCAGCGAGAAGTACGGACCATCTGAACCAGCTGCGACCATCAGACCCGTATCGCAATCCACTTTCAGATCGTTGAAAGTGCCCGATACGAGCGGACCTGAGTGAGCCTGCGTAGATCCACTAAGACCAGAGATCTTGTAGATACCAAGACCGTTAACCGCAATGAATGCCGAATCAGCAACTCGACTCACTGAGCCCGTGGGACACACGGCCAATCCGTTGATACCACCCGAGTATGTGGAGTTCTTACTAACACCGAAGCTGCTGGTTGCATCCGCGGTGATGCCAGCAGTAGCTACGTCGGCACCGAAGTAGCGAGTTTCTGTAACAGCTTGAGCGCCCGATGTGCCGTCAACTGTGAATGTCACCATTCCGACAGAGCCGCCACTGGTGCTGCAACCTGTTGGTCCGATGTTGTCTGAGCAGCGATTCACTGCGACAAGCATTTTGTTGTAGCCCGGCACACCTTTGATTGCCTTGGTCAAAAGTGATTTGCCAGCTTCAGCGTTGGCAAACTTCGCGAGCGTCACAGACCCACTGAGAGTGCTTGGGAAGACGAATGGTGAACCACCCGTCTTCGCGTCACGAACTGCGGCGGTAGCGGCCAATTCGTCACCCATCTGCAACGCAGCACTACCCGATGTTGCATTGAACGACTTCACATGTAGCCATTCACTTGGATTGTTGGAGAATGCACCGACAATGTGCTGAAGACCGCTTGCACCGTTCCACCAATCGACAGCTCGACTTCCGCCGGCGCAAATTGTGCTGTACGTCTTGCCGCCGTCAGTAGACAGAAGTGTCCGGCTTCCACCGGTTTCTGTCATTGAGGTGACAACATAACTGCCATCCGTTGAATTGGGCGAGTACGTCATGTCGGTGACATTTGGAGCCGAAAGGCCATTCACCGCAATGCCACCTGACGTTGTTGCCGTACCAGCAGCAGCCTGAGAGTTGATGTAACTGGTTCCTCCGGTGCCGCCTGCGCTACCAAAACTTGGACGATACTGCGTCGTTGCATCAAGCAGTGCCGACTTGCGAAGCCCAAACTGGCCGTCACCAGAGATCGCGACCATGTTGGTGCTGAAGTCGTATGCGCTGTCCCATACGAAACCGGTGTTGTTGTTGGCACCGTTCATTTCCGCCAATATCAGCGTGCCAGACGCATGCGAAGACCCGACCGTCACGCTTGCTCCCGTGCTGTTGTAGGCCCACATGCACTGGCCAATTGTGCCAACTGCTTCAAACCCGTTGAGAACTCCCGAAGATGGGGCGGCTGGGGCAATGGAGCCAACTAGTGGGGTGTCATTGTTCTGACCACAGATTCCCGAGATATCACTGACTGAGCTGAAGTTGCTGTCATTATTGCCAGCCTTTTTCAATGCTGAGTTGTTGGCCCACGTGCCACTGTTGTTTTTTGACACTTCGATGGACTTCGTACTTCCATTGACGAGGTGAGTGACGATGACCTGAGGTGTAGCAGTGCCAAGTGTGCTCATCATGATGAGCCCGTTACCGCCCGTTGCAAGTGTCATCGTCGGACCAGATGTGAAACTGACAGCCGAGGCCGCGATTGATGCTGCTGAAGTGACACCACTCAATTGTGAGACCTGGACAGCTGTCCCGTTGATTGCTGCCATGAACATTTCGCCACCACTGCCCCGTGCGAATGCAACGCGGTCACCGGCTGAGTATCGACCAATGGTTGAAGTGACATTCGTGAATGTAGGTGCGCCGTCACTGTTGCTATCCGGCATGACCGCTGCCCAGAGGCTGTTGTCCGTGCGCACAAAGATGTACGAGTACTCGTTAGCTGCACCACCATGAATCCAGTAGTGCTTCTTGTTTACTCCGTTGACTGAGGAATAAGTCGACACCGATGTCCACGTATTGCCGTAGTTACGAGAGAAGTACATATTGTTCCCAGACTGAACTGCAACTTCACCCTTCACACCGGATGTAAAGATATCGCCAGCGCTCTCCTGAGGCATGCCACCCGAGTCCGTATCAGCAGAAGTCGGAACTGGTGACCAACTGCCCGCATAATCACTCGTGCGCCACACCGATGGTTGAGCATCAGATGTCGCATAGAAGACTCCACTCTCACCATCTCCAGCGAGAGTGCGAATTTGCCCACCGAAAGCATTTGAGAAAGAGAGTTTCGTCTTCGTTGTTGCCGTCAATGCAACCGTTTGAGCCGCGACAGAACTGGACGTCTTTGTTTGAAAACCGGGTGCCGTAACAACCAGTCCCGCCCCACCTGTGTCATCAACCGACGCGGTGCCATCTGTTCCAGTCACCGCCGAATCTGTGGCGTCACCATCGGAATTGACCACGGCCACGAACGCGCGTGGAATTGCGGTACCACCCGAATCAGTCACTGTGATCGTCACAGAGGCGGCACTGACCACATGTGGCGCGGCAAAGATGCCAAGAAGTGAAGTTGCGACCGCAATACATGCGGTACGAGCGGAACGACGTGATGTCATTGGACCCTCCCAGTTATGCAACTGACGATAACACCTATTTCCGAGGGGTTGGTTTCTTCACTAGACCCTTTATTCGGAGTTAACCCGCGTGCTCGCCCCTACGCGGCCCAAGGGCGGTAATTGACATCTCTTGCTCGCCAGCGCGTCGACGTGCCACGAGTTCATCGAAGTCGACATTGATACCGATGGGGTTTGAGGCAAACACGGTAGACGACATGAATCCCTCGGCCTCATCAAGTGACATGGTGTAGACTTGCAACTCGACCTGATTGCCGTCGGGATCCCTGTAATACGCAGAGAGTGTCATGCCATGATTGATGGTCCAATACGGGGTGATTCCAGCGCTCTTTAACTGCTCGTATTTGGCAAACAACGAATCAAGGTCTGCGAAAGTAAATGCGAAGTGCTCGAGACAGACAGCGTCTTTGGCGGCATCTTGCAGATGAGGCATCTTTACGATGGCAATGCGGTGATGCTCATCGTCAAAAGAAAGAAACGTGATGAAATCATTTCCATGGCGTACTTCGGCGTTGAGCACCAACTTCCACCACGAGAGCAGATCGTCGTAGTTACGCGTGCGCAGCACGACGTGCGCCAACTTCACTGGGCTGGTGGATGCATTCGGTGCCATGTAGACCTACGGTGACGTCGCGTGCTGACACTCTACGATGAACTCATTGAGGTGAGCCATGTGTGAATGCGAACTACAACAAGCTGCCACGCGGCGAACTTTTCTCGGCGCTGCGGCACTCTCCGTGCCTGCCCTGCTTCTCGCCAAGCGCGTACCCCGTGTAGCAACACCGGCGAGTGTCGAGCCCGTTGAGGTTGCACCCGGACTGACTATTTATCCGCGAGAAGCATGGGCAGGAAAACTACGTGCTCGTCGACCATTACAACCTGAGCCAGAAGTGAAATTCCTCTTGGTGCATCACTCGGCAGGAACGACTGTCTACTCAAAGGCGCAAGTACCGAGCGTCATTCGCAACATCTTTCTGTTTCACACCGGCACGCGGAAGGCATGGCCCGATACTTGTTACAACTTCTTTGTTGATCGATACGGACAAGCGTGGGAAGGACGCACCGGCAGCCTTGCGGGACCAGTGATGGCAGATGCCACTGGTGGCAGTCAAGGTTTCGCGCAACTCGTGTGCTTGCTGGGCGACTTCGACAAGACCGAACCGACTGAAGAGATGATGAACGGGCTATCTCGACTGCTCGGATGGCTCGGAGAGAGATACAACATCGAGCTTGATCAGAAAAAGACGGTGTCATTCATTTCGCGCGGATCGAACAAATGGAAAAAGGGCGTGCGCGTGAAAGCACGTCCGATCTCGGGTCACCGCGACATGAGCCAAACAGCGTGTCCGGGCAAGAACGTGTACCCATTGCTTGCACGCACAGTGCCGAAGAAGGCTGCGGAGTTCAAGAGCGTCATCGGCTGAGTGTGCTCAGCGCCAAACGATGATTACGACAAGTAGGTGCTGATCTGCTCGTCGCACCACGACCACAACGCCGCACGCGCAGTCACCGTGTCTGACTTCTTGGTGCGAGGTAGGCGATGAATGTCACGTACGGCGCGGTCACACCAGAACTTTCCTGACTTCGTCGTGACGTCATCGTCGACAACCAACCATGAAATGGTGTCGGCTCCCTGTGCTGAGGTTCGCAGAAGTGGTTTCGTGAGCAAGCGAAAAGCAGGAAGTGATGACTGCACACCAGGTGTGTCGGCCCATCC
>JBJTGC010000213.1:0-11250 GCA_046093725.1 Actinomycetota bacterium | reverse complement strand
GAGCTGATGCACCGAACCGTCGAAAATCATGCCTGTATTCTCGCATTTCTCAGCGGTGCGCAGTACGACACAGGTCAATTGTGTGACTGGTGCACTATTTCTGACCCTCGGTGTCCGACAATGGTTAGATGCAGTCCGATTCGCCACAAGCGTCACTTTTTGACGATGGGGCGACAGATGGTGATTCACGAGTGCGACGACGCGATGGAAGAGAGACGGTTCGGGTGTACACCGACGGCGCATGTTCGGGAAACCCAGGGCCAGGTGGCTGGGCGTGGGCAACTGCACCACAGGGTGACGTGCGGGCAAGTGGCGGCGAAGGACACACCACGAATCAGCGCATGGAAATTGTTGCGACGTTGCGAGCACTTGAGCACTTCGATGATCAAGACGTCGACGTGGTCGTGGTGTCTGACAGCAACTATGTCGTGAAGTGTTTTCAAGATCGGTGGTGGGAAGGATGGTTGTCACGCGGATGGAAAAATTCGCAGAGACAACCGGTTGCCAACCGTGATCTGTGGGAACCACTCATTGCGTTGGTTCGTCGGCGTGGGGGAGTCACCTTCGAATGGGTGAAAGGTCATAGTGGCGACCCGATGAATGACCTGGTCGATGCGCTGGCAGTGGAGGAATCCCGCAAACATTCAGGCTGAGAGTTGGGCCGTCGGTCGGTTCGAGTAGGCCTTGTTCGTACTGGTCTTCTAGCCTTGCCGACCTATGGATATTTCAGGTGTAAGTGCAATCGTCACCGGCGGAGCGTCGGGAATCGGAGAGGCGACAGTGCGTCTGCTCGCCAAGCGTGGCGCAAAGGTGGTCATCGCTGACCTCGAGCGTCAAGCGGACAAGGGAAATGCACTTGCCAAGGAAGTGGGCGGTTCGTTCTGTGCTGTTGATGTGACCAAGACCGAAGACATCATCAACGCCGTCGAGATGGCAAAGTCGATGGGCCCACTTCGCGTGTTGGTGAACTCGGCAGGTATCGGTTTTGCTCAGCGCACCATTGGCAAGGATGGAAAGTACGAGTCGGCTGCAAACATCGATGTGTTTCGTAAGGTCATCGAGATCAACCTCATCGGAACTTTCGACGCCATTCGCATCGCAGCAACAGCGATGAGTCAAACTGAGCCGCTCGAGTATGGCGAGCGTGGTGCAATCGTGAACATCGCGTCAGTTGCAGCGTTTGACGGTCAGATCGGCCAAAACGCATACTCAGCGTCGAAGGGCGGCGTTGTTGGCATGACATTGCCGGTGGCCCGTGACCTTTCTGCGGTTGGCATTCGGGTGAACACTGTTGCGCCAGGTCTCATCGACACGCCGATTTACGGCAGTGGCGAGGGCAGCGAAGCATTCAAGGCGAATCTTCAAAAGGGTGTGTTGTTCCCGCAGCGCCTCGGCGACCCGGCGCAACTTGCGTCGATGGTTCTTGAGTGCATCACGAACAGCTACATGAATGCCGAGACCATCAGAGTCGATGGTGGCATTCGTATGCCACCTAAGTGACGCCTTGCTGAGCGACGTTCAGCGTCGAAAAGGTCAAGTCGTGTAGTCCGCGTTGATGCGGACATAACCATCGGTCAGGTCGCAGCCCCACACGGTGCTGCGACCTTTTCCGTTGTGCAGGTCAACCACGATGCGCACTGTGTCGCCCTTCATGTAGTCGGCGAGCAGTTGTAGCCCTTTGTCGTCGACACGGCTCGGGAAAACTTCTTGGTCGCCGAAACTGATGGTCACTTTGCTCTGATCAATGTCTGCATCATTCACCTTGCCAACGGCCATTGCCACGCGGCCCCAATTGGGGTCTGCACCATGAACTGCAGTCTTGACGAGTGGTGAATTGACGATTGACTTGGCGACCCGCTTTGCCTGATCATCGTCGCGTGCACCGCTGACATGTACCTCGATGAGTTTTTCAGCACCTTCTCCGTCGCGAGCAACTTGCATTGTGAGCGACAAGAGCACCTCGAAGAGAGCATCCTCGAACGCTGATGCGTCGACCACACCCGCTGCGCCGCTCGCCAAGATGATTGCAGTGTCGCTGGTAGAGGTGTCGGTGTCAATGCTGACGCAGTTGAGTGTCTTGTCGATGACACGGCGGTGGATGTCATCAAGTTGTGACGACTCGACTTGTGCATCGGTGAACACGAGTGCGATAAGAGTCGCCATATTCGGCTCGATCATCCCCACGCCTTTTGCCACTCCGACAATGCGTGCTGCACTTCCGCGTACGTTCGAATGTGCGACTTTGTGCACGGTGTCCGTCGTCATGATTCCGCGTGCGACCGCAACTGCATCATCGCCAGGCAGCGGCACGGGGAGTGCAGCAATGCCAGTGCGAATGCGTTCGATGGGGTAGGCGCGACCGATGACGCCAGTCGAAGCGATGAGTACGTCGTGAGTGGCGATACCAAGCCGAGTGGCGACGAGTTTGGTCACTTCTCGCGCGTGTGCCGCACCAGTTTCTCCGGTGGCGACGTTTGCATTTTTCGAGATGACAACGACAGCGCGGGGCGATCCGACCGCGAGATGTTCACGCGACAGAAGCACACTTGGGCCGGCGAAACGACTTTGAGTGAACACACCAGCAGCCGACACGCGCCCTTCGGCTGTCACCACGGTGAAGTCATCAGAGTCATCCTTGATGCCGACGTTGGTGACGAAACTTTTGAACCCGGAAGGCAAAGGGAGACTCGAGAGGAGAGCGTCGCTGCGTTCGGCCACGGAGTTTGTCTAGCACCGGCGGAGCGCCATCTGACGCTTACGCTGTGTCCATGCGCACGCTCATCGCCAACGGAACCGTGGTGACGGCGACGCATCGACGAGAAGCCGATGTGTTGGTGGACGGTGAACGAATTGAGGCCATCTTCGACCGCGGCCAGTGTCCATCTGGGCTTGATGTGAAGGTGATTGATGCGACGGACTGTTTCGTGATTCCTGGCGGAGTCGACGCTCACGTGCACATGCAACTCGATACAGGCGCGACCAGTTCTTCGGACACGTTCGAGACGGGGTCGATCGCCGCAGCCCACGGCGGCACCACAACCATCGTCGACTTCGCGGAACAGCGCGCAGGCGGAAACGTCTTGCAAAGTTTCGCCGCTCGATTCGCAGAGGCCGAAGGTCAATGCGTCATCGATTGGAGTTTCCATCAGGTGTTGGGGGGTGTCGACGCGCAAGCACTCATCGACGCGCGATTACTCATCGAGCGTGAGGGAGTCAGCTCGATCAAATTGTTCATGGCTTATCCCGGACGCCTGTATAGCGACGATGGTCAGATGTTGCGTGCGCTGCAGATGTGCGCTGACACGGGAATGATGGCCATGGTGCATGCCGAGAATGGTCTTGCCATCGATGTTCTCATCGAGCAAGCAATTGCGGCAGGAAACACCGACCCGATTCACCACTCACTCACTCGACCAGCGGCCCTTGAAGCAGAAGCAGTTCATCGCGCCGGAGTGTTGTCGAGAGTTGCAGGCGGAGCACCTCTTTACATCGTTCATTTGTCGAGTTCAGAAGCGCTGGCCGAAGTTCGCATGGCTCGTGCACGTGGCACCAACATCTTCGCGGAACCCTTACCACAGTATCTCCACCTTTCGCTCGAAGATCACTTGGGCAAGGGCTGGCCAGAAGGTGCTGCATACATCGCTTCGACTCCGTTGCGGTCGAAGCATGAGAGCCATCGTGATGACCTGTGGAAGGGACTTCGCGAAGACGAGTTGGCGGTGGTGAGCACCGACCATTGCCCGTTTTGTCTGCGTGAGCAAAAGCTTGCCTTTGGTGACTCGTTCAATCTCGTACCAAATGGCATTGGTGGCGTGGAGCACCGCATGGACTTGATCTATCAGGGTGTGGCGAACGGAGAAATCAGCCTTGAGCGCTGGGTGGAAGTGTGTTCGACGGCGCCAGCACGACTATTTGGTCTCGACACCAAAGGGCGCCTCGATGCAGGTTGTGATGCTGACATCGTCATATATGACCCCGCAGCCGTCACTACCATCAGTGCAAAGACGCACCATATGAATCTTGACCATTCCGCGTACGAGGGAATGCAATTACAAGGTGCAGTGCGCACCGTCATGTCGCGAGGCGACGTGATTGTCGACCGCGGAGTACTCAATGCCACAGCTGGCAGGGGTCGATTCCTGCGGCGCAGTGTTCCTGCGTTGATTCGTTAGTTCGAGGTTTCGCTGAATCGACGCACCAGATTGTCGAGCGTCTTTTCCATTGCGGCCTTGTTACGTTGCGGCGCCCGAATGAGGCGCAACGCAGTGGCGGACCGCGACGTGTTCATATCGAATTGTTCAGTGACCTTGGTGCCGCCAGCGACTGGCTCGAGTATGTATCGCCACACATGACCACCCATATGACGCCAGGCGATACGACGACCTTCTTCGAACTCGACGACGGTGTTGTCGATTTTGTACGGCGCGCCGATGCGCATGTTCATGCCGAATTGAGATCCGAGAGAAAGGCGCTCCGGTGCGTCGACCTGCGCACCTTTTACAGAACCAGATCCGTCGATCTCGTTGTGTCGACGTGGGTCGGCGAGCAGGTCAAAGATGGCTCCAGGAGGTGAAGGAACAATGCGCTCGACAGTCACGATCTTTGAAGGATCTGACTGGGGAGCTGGGGAAGTCGCGGCAGATGTCATGGATGAAGTGTCGTCCATTCGAGCACTGATTCCGCACACCTGCGACCAGAAAACATCGCCCCTTGGATGCTTCCGGTGTCGCGATGATCGCCACAAACGAAAAGGCCCTCGCCAAGCGCGACATTTTTCTTTGGGTTGAAGGGCGGGTCTTGGCCCGGTTGACCATGGGGAATGCGATACGAGCGCAAGGTCTTCCAACCGTCAACTTGCGGGCCCCACCAACTGCGAAGTTGCGTGCGAGCAAGTTGCTCGATGTCGCCTTCTGCCACGCCTGGAAGCGCCGCAACAACGAGGTGTCGCCTAGGTGGGGCATAGGTGTCAGCAACATTGCTCATGACTGCAACGTTCAGCACGGGACCTTGTCCATGACCATCGAGCACGATGTACGAGCCGGCGACGGGTGCAGTGTCAGCAGAGAAATACACGCAGCCGGCGGCGCGCGATGTGACCTGAGGTAGGCCCAGCAACGAACTTGCAGTCGGACCTTCGGTGGCCACGACGACTGCGCGTGACGCAATCGTGTGCCCTGACGAGGTCGTAATGCGACCAGGTTCAACTTTTGTCACCGCACAATTGAGATGCACGCTGCCTGAGGGAAGATTCGCAGCTAACTGTCGTGTGATTTCTCCCATTCCTTTTGCTGGCACACCAGTGTCGCCAGTTGCAAGCGTGCGGAAGATGACATCAAACATGCGTCGTGATGTTCCGAGGTTCGGATCAAGTTGAATTCCACCGACGAGTGGGCGAAAGAAACGCTCGATGATCGCAGACGAAAAACCGAATGCACGCAGCGCTGTCGCAGTAGGCACGTCATCGCCGCGCAACAACATCTTCGGGTCACGGCGCACGAGTTTCATGCGTAAAAGGGCGATGCGGGCTTTGTCGAGCACCGAACCAATGGGCGCCGTTGCCGTGTCAACAACGGTCTTTGGTCGTCGCAACGGATCGCCAACAACGTGACCTTCACCATCGCGCCACACCAACGCGCCTGGCTCGAACATGCGTAGATCAAGTGCCCGCAGATCAAGATGGCGATGCAATTCGGGATACGCAGTAAGAAGCACTTGAAAACCGCGATCGAGAATGAATCCGTCGACGATGTCTGAACGCACGCGGCCACCGACATCATCTGACGCTTCGATGACAGCAATGGACAAGCCAGCGCGAGAGAGCACTCGTGCGGCAACGAGTCCTGCGAGCCCGGCTCCAACAATTGATACGTCGACCCGGTCGGGCAGACCGCTTGTCGACACGTGAGTTGTCATGTTGTGGCAGTTATGAACGCGCGAGAAGTGCGCGCAGGGCTACGTCGAGGGTGGGGTGGGCAAACGTGAATCCGTCTTTCGACAAGGCGTTTGTCAACACGCGCTGACCGGTGAACAGCAACGCTTCGGCAAGTTCACCACCGAGCAACAACTTCGGGCCAAACGAAGGAATGGTTTGAAATGCGGGGCGACGAAGTGCGCGACCGAGCTCTTTGGTGAATTGACCGTTGGTCACGGGGTGCGGTGCGGTGAGGTTGACAGGGCCGGACAATTGCGACGACAGAAGATGCGTGATTGCGGCAACTTCGTCCTCGATGGAGATCCAGCTTTGCCAGTGCTTTCCATTCTTGAACTTTCCACCGAGGCCTGCTTTGAAAATGGGCAACTGTTTCTTCAGAGCGCCACCCTTTGTCGACAACACGATGCCGGTGCGCAGATACACGGTGCGAATGCCTGCTTGCACTGCCGCTGCCGCTGCTGCTTCCCACTGTTCGCACACGTCAGCGAGAAAACCACTTCCGTGCGGGCTGGTCTCGGTGAGTTCTTCGTCACCAGTTGCACCGTAAATACCAATCGCGGATCCGCTGAGAAACACAGATGGCTTGGTGGGCAACTGAGCAATCGCTGATGCGATGAGCGATGTTCCCTTTGTGCGGCTCTCAAGGATCTCGCGTTTGTAGTCATCGGTCCATCGCTTGTCACCAATGCCCGCACCGGCGAGGTGCACAACGGCGTCGAGGCCGACAAGTTTGTCTGCGTCGATAGTTCCTGCACGCGGGTTCCATTTCACTGCTGTCGCAGAGGATGTTGCGTTGTCACCACGAACCGCGTGCAACACGGTGTGACCTGTAGAGGACAGGTGTGCGCTGAGCGCCGACCCAATGAGACCTGATGCGCCAGTGATGAGAACTTTCATGCCTGTGAGGCTAGGTCTGGTCTGCTGGGCGTGTGCAATGGGGCTCGAAAGACTCCGACCGTAGGATGACGGGCAATGAGCACCCGCAAACTCATACTCACGGCCCTTCTGTGCGGAATCGCCATCATGATCGCTGGTGGCGTCAAGCTTTTTCAGGTGTCGTCAGAGGAGTCCGAGGCGCAGGTGTTGACACTCGGAACGGACGCCAAATTGGGCGACATGACAGTGACGGTGACAGACATCATCGACAGTGCAGATGCGCTTCTCGTGTCAGTCACCATGGTTGGTGTCGATGGCGCTGATGCTCAAGAGGGGTGGCGTCTACTCGCCGACGGTCAAGTGACAGAACCCATTGAACTGCCCACAGGTGTAGGTGTGCCGTGTGGCACCGTGACATCGTCTGCGCCAATGTCGTGCACCATCGCATTCGTGCGAGTTGAGTCGTCGCCGGTGGTGGCTTATCTGCGTGCCGGCGAGCAATTTCAGTGGTCGGCATAGAGGCAGCCTGTACGGTTGAGCCTGCCCTGATGGCGACATTGGTCGCTGACGGGCAGCACATGCGCAACAGCGCGTAGGCCAAGCCAACGGAGGTGTCACCAGTGGCCGAACAGTTCGACCTCGTCGTCATCGGAGGTGGCCCAGGTGGGTACGCCGCAGCGTTCTATGCAGCATCTGCAGGTATGTCAGTTGCGCTCATCGAGAAAGACACCATCGGTGGTACGTGTCTCAACCGTGGTTGTATTCCGGCGAAGGCGTTTCTCGAGACTGCAGCAGTGCTACGACATGTCGAGCACGCCAAAGATTTCGGCATCGATGCTGTCATTGGCTCAACCGACTTTGCAGTTGCTCAGGCTCGTAAGCAGAAAATTGTTGACGGTTTGGTGAAAGGGCTCACGGGTCTCACGAAGGCAAAGAAAGTCACGTACATGCTTGGCGTGGGTTCGTTGTCGGCAGATCACACGGTGACCGTGAAAGCTGCTGATGGAACTACCACTGCAGTGCGCGGTCAGAGTGTGATTCTTGCAAGCGGAAGTGTTCCTCGCACGATCCCCGGCTTCGATGTCGGTGGCCCGATCATGACTTCGGACGAAGTGCTGATGCTCGACAAAATTCCGGCACGCATCGCAGTCATTGGCGGCGGTGCAATCGGATGCGAGTTTGCATCGACCTTCGCAGACCTCGGTGCACACGTCACGATTCTTGAGGGACTGCCCAAGATTCTTCCCGGACTCGACGCTGATGTCGCAAATGTTGTCGTGCGCAGTTTTCAGAAAAAGAAGATCGACATCAAGACTGGTGTGAGTGTCACAGGTCATGTGCCGAATGCAAGTGGCGGCACTTCGGTGCAACTTGGAGATGGCTCGACATTGGAAGTCGATGCAGTTGTCGTGTCAGTCGGTCGTCGCCCATATGCCGATGAACTCGGACTGACCGGAACGTCGGTGAAAGTCAGCGAACGCGGTTTTGTTGAAGTCGATGATTGGTGTCGTACTGGTGAAGCAGGTGTGTGGGCAATTGGTGACCTCATCAACACGCCGCAACTTGCTCACGTCGCTTATGCCGAAGCAATTCTCGCTGTGAAGCAAGCACTCGGTGAGGACGTGTTGCCTGTCGCATATGACCGCGTGCCTTGGGCCATCTACTGCCACCCTGAAGTTGCGTGGGCAGGTCCGGGCGAAGATGCATCGAAGGAAGCAGGTATTGATGTGGTGGTGTCGAAGCATCAATTCCGTGCCAACAGTCGCGCGCAAATCCTCGGTGAAATTGACGGACTCGTGAAGGTTGTGGCGAAGAAGAATGCGGACGGATCAGCGGGCCAGGTATTGGGTGTGCACATGGTCGGGCCGTGGGTGACGGAGCAGTTATCTGGCGGCTATCTGGCGGTGAACTGGGAGGCCACTGTCGATGAGATCGCTGCCTTCCTGCAGCCCCATCCGAGTTTGTCCGAACTTTTCGGCGAGACTGTGATGGCACTAACTGGGCGCTCAATCAACGCCTAGCCCGACAGACGAAGACCGAGAACACACAGAGATTTCAGGAAGACGAGAGACCCATGGCAGATGTGACCCTCCCGCAGTTGGGCGAAACAGTCACCGAAGGAACCATCACTCGCTGGTTCAAGAAGATCGGCGACAACGTCGCCGCTGACGAGCCGTTGTTCGAAGTGTCGACCGACAAAGTCGACACCGAGGTTCCATCACCTGTGGCCGGAGTTCTCTCTGAGATTCGCGTTCCAGAAGGAGACACTGTTCCGGTCGGAACAGTCATCGCAGTCGTTGGTGCTGCGGGCTCCGCTCCGGCGGCAGCGCCTGCACCGGCAGCTCCTGCCCCTGAACCAACTCCGCCTCCAGCACCAGTTGCTGCGCCTGCACCGGCTCCAGTTGTTCAAGCACCTGCACCCGCACCAGTTGCTGCGGCGCCAGTTGCGCCAACTCCAGCACCAGCAGCTGCAGCTTCAAGTACAACGAGCAGTGCATCAAGTAGCAAGTTGCTGTCGCCAGTTGTGCGCAAGCTCGTGAACGACAACGGTCTCGACGTCAATTCGATTGTCGGTACCGGACCGAATGGTCGCATCACTCGTGACGACGTGCTCGACGCGATCGACAAGCGGGGAAGCGCTCCGTCTGTTGCTGCAGCATCGGCACCAGCTCCGTCATCGACACCAGCCCCAACGCCTGCTGCTGCACCTGCTACGGGAGTTGCCACACCGGCAGCAGCACCCATCAAGGTGGTGCCGGGCGCACGTGACGAAGTGGTCGCACTTTCAAAGATTCGTCTGCTCACCGGCTCGCACATGGTGATGAGCAAGGGTGTCAGCCCGCATGCGTTCAGTGTCGTCGAAGTCGACTACGCGAATGTCGATGTGACGCGCACGAAAGTGAAAGATGATTTCAAGGCAACCGAAGGTTTCAGCCTGACGTATCTTCCGTTCATCTCGCGTGCTGTGGTCGATGCTCTTGCTGAGTACCCACATATGAATGCATCGTTTGCAGGTGATTCGCTCATCGTGCATCGGTACATCGACCTTGGCATCGCCGTTGATCTTGACTATCAAGGTCTCATCGTGCCCGTGGTGCGCGATGCCGGTGGGAAGCGACTGCGCGCGATTGCACGTGAAGTCAGTGACCTTGCAACTCGTGCTCGTTCAAAGAAATTGACTCCGGCCGAAATTCAAGGTGGCACTTTCACAATCTCGAACAATGGCTCAGCTGGTTCTGTTCTGACGATGCCGATCATCAACCAACCACAAGTTGCCATCTTGTCCACCGATGCGGTTGTGAAAAAGCCAGTGGTCGTGTCAACGGCTGCCGGCGAGAGCATCGCAATTCATCCCGTCGGAAACTTGGCGATGTCATGGGACCACCGTGCTTTCGACGGTGCATATGCAGCCAATTTCCTCGCTCGCGTGAAGAACATTCTCGAGACCAGGGACTGGTCGTCGGAGCTCTAGAGGTGTCTGCCAACGTCACCGATGCCGTGCACGCGTGGCCGGCACTCGACGTGCGTTGGTTGGGGCGTGTTCCATACGGTGAAGCGCTCGCCGTGCAAGAAGCGATGTTTCGTGAAGGTCGCTCACACCACTTGCTCTTGCTTGAACACCCACATGTGTTCACGTACGGCCCGTCTGCCGACCTCGCCACGAATCTGAAATGTGATCCTGCTTCAGTTGGTGCTGACTTTGTCGCAGTGAATCGTGGGGGAGACATCACGTATCACGGACCTGGGCAGTTGGTCGGATATCCACTGTTGACGCTTCCACCAAAGCGACCGAATGGTCCTGCCGACTCAGTGGCCTACGTGCATTCGGTGGAACAAGTGCTCATCGACACATTGCGAGATCTTGGACTTTCCAATGCCGGACGACAGATCGGCTATCCCGGTGTGTGGCTCGACGCGGGAACAGAACATGCTCGCAAAATCGCCGCCATCGGTGTTCGCGTCGGTCGTCGTCGTTCGATGCACGGATTCGCCTTGAATGTGTCGACGGACCTTGCCTTTATGCGTGACCACATCGTGCCGTGCGGTATCGCTGAGTTTCCGGTCACGTCGCTCGCCGAAGAGGGCATCTCGGTCGACATGCAGACAGTCGTCGATGCGCTGGTAATTCGCGCTGCGCAAGCCTGGGGTGCTGGTGTTCACCGTCGGGCTGATGTTGCATGGCGACACACGCCTGATGATCTCTCTGCATTCTCACGCGGTGACGGCCCCGGTGAGCCCGTTCGACTGATGAGTCGCCTTGCACGAGCAGGTGTCACTGATGCAATCGAGTTGTCAGAACGCAAGCCAGATTGGATTCGCCCCTATGTGAAACACGGTGAGACAGTCATGTCGTTGAAGCGCACTCTGCGCAACCTTGAACTGGTGACCGTCTGCGAAGAAGCAGGATGTCCGAATTTGTCGGAATGTTGGAGCGACGGTAC
>JBJTGC010000212.1:0-9291 GCA_046093725.1 Actinomycetota bacterium | reverse complement strand
CCATTAATGCCCGCGTGCACATGACACTCGCCCATCCATATATGCATATTGGTGCGCTTGGTCAACCGTTGCACGTGCGCACCGAGAAATTGATCGGGGCAAAAGAGAATGTCTTTGTCGGCTGGAATGGAAGCAACAACGTCCACTGCGTTGCTGCTTGTGCAACAGATGTCTGTCTCTGCTTTCACCGCTGCAGTGGTGTTGACGTAACTGACAACGACAGCGCCGGGGTTTTCGGCCTTCCATGCACGCAACTGATCTGCCGTGATGGAATCGGCCAAGGAGCATCCGGCGCGCTCGTCGGGAATGAGCACGGTCTTGCTCGGTGACAGCAACTTGGCAGTTTCTGCCATGAAGTGCACACCACAGAACACGATCGTGGAATTCTCAACTTGGGCCGCAATACGAGACAGCGCCAAAGAGTCACCTACATGGTGTGCGACGTCTTGGATCTCGGGAACTTGATAGTTATGGGCCAGAATCACCGCGTCACGTTCAGCGGCGAGACGACGAATGCGCTGCGCCCAGTCGCCGTCAGACACCTTCACAAGGTGTCAGGTTATGAGCCGTTCGGCAGATCCGCCACAGGGGCGTCGAAGTGGCGGGGGCGCTCGTACCAGAACTGGGAGATCGCCTCTGCCAGCGCTCCAGTCGCGGATCCCGGATCAGTGATGGTGTCATCAGGATCATCGGCGAAGCGAACGACCGAGGCAACACCCTCGTCGCACACGATGACCACAAGCCGCACTCGTCGACGAAGCGCATGTTCGCTCGGAGGACCATCGACATCGCCGTCGGTGGAGAGCGGTGCAGCCCAGCCGGTGGTGATAAGTGCCGCTGCCTGAAACATTCGCGCGAGTGCGCTGGATGGCAACGACAACAACCGATACACGTCGGGGTGCTCAGCTACTCGACACACTGATGCTCGCGCATCACCTTCACATGCCGAGGGACCGGACACGAATTGCACTCCGTACAATCGCGCGGCACCCATATCAAACGAGTTCACGGTGGAGTGAATGGTTCTCTCAACCATCTCCGCAAGCTCAGTGACAGGAATGTCGAGGTGGACACGTTCTGGCAAGTCAGGATTCATGTCCGAGGTGTGTGCACAGCGCTGTGTTGTCGGCAGCGTGAGCCGGCACTGTTACGACAGACTGTGTCGTAGTGTGACAGTGAAATGGAATTTTCAACTGCAGTCGCACCGCTACATGGCATCACTGTGCTTGATGTCGGCCGAGTTGTGGCTGGTCCAGTAACCGCGTTCTACTTGGCTGCACTCGGGGCCGACGTCATTCGAGTCGATGGTCCTGGTGGCGACGTCAGTTGGCGAGTGCCGCCATTCATCGGACCTGATGCGAGTCGATCACAAGAACGACGTAGCGACGACGTATCCGTCGGGCACCTTCGTCGCGCGCGAGGCAAGCGCAGCGTTGTCCTTGATGTCACCACTGACGAAGGTCGAGACGCTTTCCTCACACTTGCTGACTCCGCCGATGTCGTCATCGAGAATCTGAGACCGGGTGCACTCGCCAAACACGGGTGTGGTGTCGAGGATGTGCGCAACAGAAACCCTCGCTTGGTGTGGTGCAGCATCAGTGGTTACGGACAGACAGGGCCATACGCACACCGCGCGGCAATTGACATTTGCGTGCAAGCCGAATCTGGTCTTCTGTATCGAACGGGTTGGCCCGATACTCCCCCGGTTCGTGCAGGCGCGACCGTTGCAGATCACTTCGGCGCATACAACGCAGTCATCGCGGTGTTGTCAGCACTTCGTCAACGCGACCTCACGGGCGTCGGTTCACATCTGGATGTGTCCATGCTCGATGCAGTCTCGATGATGTTGTGGGACGAAGCGCTTGATATCGACCCGATTGGCTACAGCGAACGCCAAGGCAATGGAGATCGACGCGGCACGCCACACGGTGTGTATCCCACCTCTAATGGTTCGGTGGCGATTGTCGTCACCAGTGATGAGTCATGGTCTGATCTCACTCACATCATGAATGCACCGCATCTCCTCCGTGATTTTCCTCGGATGCGCGATCGCATTTCAGCCCGCGACACCATCGACGCCCAACTCGGCGAGTGGACGTCGCGACACACGTCAGAACAGGTTGCCGACAAGCTCGGTGCACTTGGTATCCCGGTCGGTGTCGTGCGCACCGGATACGACACACTGAATCATCCCCAGTTGCGCCACCGTGATTTCTTCGAACCACTGAGCGCGCCAATCAGCGGCATTGAAAGCGGACTCTTTGGCACACGCTTGCCATTTCTCATCGACGGGCAAAGTTTGTCGGCCGGCCCCGCTGAACCCCTCGGATGGAGCACCGAAGACCTCACCTAATGGCAACGGTGACCTTCACGAACTCAGTTCGTCGTCGCTATCGTTTCAAGTGCCCCAACCCCTCGCCGACTGAGATTTCGACATGTCACAACCCCGCACACTTGCTCAGAAAGTCTGGGACTCACACGTGGTGCACAGCGCACCTGGTGAAGCAGACCTCATGTACATCGACCTGCATCTGGTTCACGAGGTCACCAGCCCACAAGCCTTCGACGGACTTCGTCTGTCGGGACGCACTGTTCGACGCCCAGAGCTCACAGTTGCTACCGAAGACCACAACGTACCCACCGCCGACATCGACAAGCCGATTGCTGATCCGATTTCAGCAAAACAAGTCCAGGTGTTGCGTGACAATGCGAAAGAGTTCGGAATCACGCACTTCCCGATGGGAAATGCGAATCAAGGCATCGTCCACGTCATTGGACCAGAACAAGGTCGCACTCTTCCCGGTATGACAATTGTTTGCGGTGACAGTCACACCGCCACACATGGTGCTTTCGGTGCGCTCGCATTCGGAATTGGTACCAGTGAAGTTGAACACGTTCTCGCCACTCAGACTCTTCCCCAATCTCGTCCGAAATGGATGGCGGTGAACGTCGAAGGCGATGCTCCCTCGGATGTCACAGCCAAAGACATCATCCTCGCGATTATTGGTGCCATCGGCACCGGCGGTGGCATCGGACATGTCATCGAATATCGCGGCTCTGCCATTCGTGCTCTCTCCATGGAAGGGCGCATGACGGTGTGCAACATGTCCATCGAGGCCGGAGCAAAAGCTGGCCTCATCGCACCAGACGACGTCACATTCGAGTACCTCAAAGGTCGCCCGCACGCACCAACTGGTTCCGCATGGGACGAAGCAGTCGCTGCGTGGCGTCAACTGCACACCGATGACGGTGCCACATTCGACAAGGAAGTCACCATCGATGCGCGCACTCTGCGCCCGCATGTCAGTTGGGGCACCAATCCGGCACAAGTGATTCCCATCGACGGTGTTATTCCTTCGCCAAAAGACGCAAGCGATCCGCAAGTGGCTGACACCATCTCTCGTGCACTCGAGTACATGGGCCTCGCTCCGGGAACAAAAATGAGTGATGTTCCCGTTGACACCGTGTTCATCGGTTCGTGCACGAACAGTCGTATCGAAGATCTTCGAGCCGCAGCCGCGGTTATGAAAGGTCGTACTGTCACGGCAAAGCGAGTGATGGTTGTGCCAGGTAGTCATGCCGTCAAGAAACAGGCAGAGGCCGAAGGACTGCACGACGTGTTTCGTGCAGCGGGTGCAGATTGGCGTGAGCCGGGTTGCTCAATGTGCCTTGCGATGAACCCTGACAAGCTCGCTCCGGGGGAACGTGCTGCAAGCACCAGTAACCGCAACTTTGAGGGTCGTCAAGGTCGCGGCGGACGCACACACTTGGTGTCTCCTGCGGTCGCAGCAGCCACAGCCATTGCCGGACATTTCGCGACACCAAAGGACTTGTCATGAAAGCAGTGCACATCATCACCGGTCGTGGAGTGCCGTTGCGTCGCAGCGATGTTGACACTGATCAGATCATTCCTGCCGACTGGTTGAAGCGAGTTGAGCGCACGGGGTTCGAAGCCGGTTTGTTCTCCACTTGGCGCGATGATCGCAACTTCGTGTTGAACGACCAGAAGTACGCAGGTGCGAGCATTCTCGTGGCCGGTCCATCTTTCGGCGTCGGCTCCTCCCGTGAGCACGCGGTGTGGGCTATTCAGCAATACGGATTTGATGCGGTCATCGCACCGAGCTTCAGCGACATCTTCCGCAACAACTGCACGAAGAACGGACTTGTGCCTGTGGTGCTCTCAGAAGCAATCGTAAACACATTGTGGGAACTCATCGAAGCTGATTCCTCAACTGAGATCACAGTCGACATGAAGTCGCTCACTGTGGAAGTGCCAAGTGCCGGACTCACCGAGTCATTCCCCATGGACGCACCGACCCAGCACCGTTTCTTGAACGGCTTGGACGACATCGGCATCACACTCTCGCACGCTGACGCGATCTCACAGTTCGAGAAGTCGCGCCCCGCATACCTTCGCGCAAACTGATCCAGTCGCTAGCGACGATCCTCGTCTTCCGAGGGGAACAACAACAGATGGGTTCCACAGCCTGGGCAATCGGCCGAATCAACGCCTTCGAAGTCGTCAACGAACTCGCCACACATCGGGCAACGATTGTCGTCAGTAATTTCGTATTCGACCGTCAGATCATCGTCGAAACCTTCGACTGCGCTCATGGGTGAAAAATAACAACGGGCTGTCTCAGATGACAGGCACAACCGTCATCAGTCAAGAAACTTGCGCAGATCCACTAACCGTGGGTCGTTGCTGAAGACCTCAATAGGAGGTTGCGTAGGAAGACGCAGTGCGCGCTGAATGATGCGACACGTCGTGTGCTGGTTGTATTCAGCCAATGTCACGGCCCAACCATCGCGTCCTGCGCGTGCTGTACGACCCGAGCGGTGCAGGTATGTCTTGTGATCGATTGGTGGTTCGTAATGCACAACAACTGCAACATCATCGATGTCGATTCCGCGAGCTGCAACGTCGGTGGCGACTAGGGCGGTGATTTCACCCTTGGTGAAACGTGTCAGAGCTTTCTCACGCGCTGCCTGCGTGAGGTCACCGTGAATTGCCGAGGCCTTCACGTTGAGATCTCGAAGATTGTCTGTCACGCGATCACAGAGGCGCTTGGTGTCGCAAAACACCACTGTCTTTCCGCCAGCAGTTGCCACTGCGGCAATGACTTTGTCTTTGTCCATCTTGTGCACCGCGAGAAACAGGTGATGCATCGTGCCGACGGTGTCGGTCGGCGCGTCGATTGACACTTCGCGCGGATTCTTCATGTAACGACGAACCAAGTTGCCGACCTGTCCGTCGAGCGTGGCGCTGAACAACATGGTCTGGTGTTCGCCAGTGACGTGACGCAAAATCCATTCGACCTGTGGAGTGAAACCCTCATCAGCCATTCGGTCGGCTTCGTCGAGCACCACGCACTGAATGTCCTCGAGGTCGACCTCTTTCGCTTTGATGAGGTCGATCAATCGCAACGGAGTGGCGACGACGATGTCAATACCTTTGTCGAGAGCCACGATCTGGTCATCGCGCGAAGCACCGCCATACACGGCAAGCACCTTGACGGAGCACTCGGTGGCAATAGGCCCCAGAACTTCTGACACCTGAAGGGCAAGCTCACGAGTCGGCACGAGCACCAAACCACGAGGAGCTCGCTTGCGCGCCGCCTTGTCGATGCGAGCGATCATCGGCACGCCAAATGCAAGTGTCTTGCCACTACCTGTGCGCGCACGACCACACACGTCTTCCCCGCTGAGTGCAACCGGTATGGCCTCGGTTTGGATGGCAAACGGAGCGGAGAATCCGGCAGCCGCGAGGCCGCGATCGACTTCTTCAGGCACGCCAAGTGCGGCGAAACCGGTGGGTAACGACACAGCAGGCAAGGAAGAGTCAGAGGGTTGGGGGTGTCGAGACGACATGTGTGACCAAGGGTACCGCTCGAAGTAATTGTCGTGCGGGCTCACAGTCGTTATTGTTCATGAGCCTGTTACGGAATGGTTCCGTGCAGAAAGGAAGCACACACTTACGGATTAGCACCGAGCGCACCCGTACGACACGGGCCAGTCACAACTGGCAACGTCGTGCGCCACCCGCCACGGGCGAACCCTCTATCACCTTCGGGAGGAGTTCACTATGGACGACACATTGGATGGCACACAGACACGAGGTCTGAAAGGTCAGCCGTACGACTGGCAAGATTTGCTGGTTCCGGACGAACCGACTTTTTCACGGGAACTCAGTGAGTTGATTGACGGCGAATTCGTCAGCGAGTCGAAGTAGCCGATACCCATCAACGCCAATTCGTCTGCTCTCCTCCCCGCACGAATCCTCGTGCTGGGGTGTGGAAGCGTTGCTCAATGCACCGTTCCACTTCTCATTGATGACCTCGGCATTGCCCCGTCATCCATTCACATCGTCGATTTCGTCGACAATCGCGACCGAGTCGCTGACGCACTCGCCAAAGGTGTCACGTACGAGTCGGGTCGACTGACTCGCGAGAACCTCGATGAGTTCTTGTCAGCTCGTTGCAAAGATGGCGACATCTTGCTCGACCTCGCATGGAACATCGACTGTCCGACAATTTTGCAGTGGTGCCATGACCACAATGTGCGCTACCTCAACACCTCAGTCGAAGTGTGGGATCCGTATGAAGATCTCGCGTCCACAGACCCACGTGATCGCACGTTGTACGTACGTCATCAAGATCTTCGCCGCTTGAAGGCGAAGTGGGGTAAGCCAGGTGCAACTGCCGTGGTGGAACATGGTGCAAATCCAGGCCTCGTGAGCCACTTCGTGAAGCGTGCGCTAACGCAGATGAGCAAGCGAATGCTGACAGATGGCACCGCAACCGGTGATCGCGCCACGGCGCTTGAGTCCGCGCTCGCATCACATGAGTTCAATCGACTTGCAATGCTGACCGGCACAAAGGTGATTCACATCTCTGAACGCGACACTCAACTTGCGGTTGAGCCAAAGCGTGTCAACGAATTTGTCAACACCTGGTCAGTTGATGGCCTCTATGAGGAAGGGATTGCGCCGGCTGAACTTGGTTGGGGCACTCACGAAAAGACACTTCCGAAGAATGCATGGCAACACGAAGACGACGGACCACGCAATCAAATTTGTATTGCTCAGCCCGGCATGGAGACATGGGTTCGCAGCTGGGTTCCTGCTGGCGAAATTCGTGGACTTGTCATCAGGCACGGTGAGTCGTACACGATGAGTGATCACCTGACCGTGTGGAATGACGGCCGCGCCACCTATCGACCGACGGTGCACTACGCCTACTGTCCGAGCGATGTGGCAATCATGAGCATCCATGAGTTGCTTATGCGGAACTATGAGATGCAGCCCGAGCAACGCATTCTGAATGACGAGATCGTTCAAGGCGAAGACCAACTTGGCGTGTTGCTCATGGGTCACGACTACAACGCTTGGTGGACCGGTTCAATCCTCGACATCAACGAAGCGCGTCGCAAAGTGCCGCACCAAAGTGCAACGACACTTCAAGTGGCTGCATCGGTTCTCGCGGCAGTGAAGTGGATGATCGCCGAGCCAATGCAAGGCCTCAAAGTCCCCGACGAACTGCCGCATGACTTCATCCTCGATGCAGCTAGTCCGTATCTCGGCACCATCTGGTCTGACGCGGTCGACTGGGACCCGTTACGGACGCGTCGCGATGTGTTCGACCAATGGAGCGATCTTGCGGCGACGCTCGACCAATCCGACCCGTGGCAGTTCGGCAACTTCCTCTGCCCATAGGCCACGGTGCTGCCACGTGGCGGCCGGGTCCATGCCCGGCGCCGCGTGGGAGCAAGTCCCACATTGGTGGTCAGAGCGCAACGACGCCTGTAGTGTTCAAGGCGATGACGTTTGCTTCCAGCCTCCTTCTTCTTATGTAACGGCAGCAGCCGCATATCGCTGCTGTCGAACCTCCTGCGCCAAGTGCCAGGGGGTTTTTTGTTGCTCCAAGAAGAGACTGAAACGAATACCAACACAACCAAGCCACAGGAAGACCAAGGACTCACACGATGCCTCCACAGAACGTGACACCCAAAGCAATGGCATTTGACCGTTACAAGCCGTTCATCCCGGTCGTGCTCACCGACCGCACTTGGCCGAACAAGATGATTGAGAAGGCACCGCTGTGGTGCAGTGTCGACTTGCGCGACGGCAACCAAGCTCTCATCGACCCAATGGACCCCGAGCGCAAGATGCGCATGTTCGACGCGCTCGTGAAAATGGGCTTTAAAGAAATCGAAGTTGGCTTCCCTTCAGCAAGCCAACCCGACTTTGACTTTGTCCGCCAACTGATTGAGCGGGATCTCAGTCCCGACGATGTCACCATTCAGGTGCTGGTGCAGTGTCGACCTGAGCTGATTGAACGCACGTACGAATGCATCAAGGGTGCTCCGCGAGCAATCGTGCACTTCTACAACTCCACCAACCCGCTGCAGCGTGAAGTGGTGTTCAATCTGGACAGAGAAGGCATCGTCGACATCGCTGTCAATGGCGCGAAGCTGTGCAAGAAACTCGAAGAGACCGTTCTGGAGACTGCCGTCCGCTACGAATACTCCCCCGAAAGCTTCACGCTCACCGAACCTGAGTACGCAATCGAGGTATGTCGCGCAGTGATGGACGTCATCGAACCCACACCAGAGTCGCCGATCATCTTGAATCTTCCCGCAACAGTCGAGTGTTACTCGCCGAATGTATACGGCGACGTCATCGAGTGGTTCATCCGCCACTTGCCGAACCGTGAATCAGCCATCATCTCCCTGCACCCGCACCACGACCGTGGATGCGCCGTTGCTGCAGCAGAGTTCGGCGTGATGGCTGGTGCCGATCGGGTTGAGGGAACGCTCTTTGGCAATGGTGAGCGCACGGGCAACGTCGACATCGTCAATCTTGCGATGAACCTGTTCGTCAATGGCGTCGACCCAGAGCTCGACATCACCGACATCGATGCGTTGCGTCGCGTGGCCGAATACTGCAACCGTCTGCCGGTGCATCCACGGCACCCCTACGTGGGCGACTTGGTGTACACCGCATTTTCCGGCAGTCACCAAGACGCCATTAAGAAAGGCTTCGAAGCGCTTCCTAAGAACTACGACACATGGGGCGTTCCGTATCTGCCAATCGACCCCAAGCATGTCGGCCGCAGCTACGAAGCGGTCATTCGTGTCAACAGCCAGTCCGGCAAAGGTGGCGTCGCATACGTCATGAAGACCGAACACGGCTTTGACCTGCCACGCCGTTTGCAGATCGAATTCTCTAAGACCATTCAGCACATCACCGAGGACTCAGGCACGGAAATCAGCCCCGTCATCATGTGGGAT
>JBJTGC010000211.1:0-5192 GCA_046093725.1 Actinomycetota bacterium | reverse complement strand
CCTTGAGAGGTTCGTCAACAATGTTCTTCACTTGAAGTCGTGGGTCGAGTGATGAGATTGGGTCTTGGAAGATCATCTGCATGCGCGGGCGCACTGCCCGCAATGCCGAGTCGTCGAGCGAAGTGAGTTCATCTCCACCGAGCCGCACCGAGCCGCTCGTTGGACGAGGCAGTTGCAGAATTGCTTTGCCGAGCGTCGACTTGCCACAACCAGATTCGCCAACGATGGCAAGTGTCTCGCCACGCAGCACATCGAAGCTCACGCCCGCTACAGCACTCACGACAGTCTTGCGACCTGCTTTGTAGTTCATGACGAGGTCGTTCACCTCGAGAACTTTGTCGCCCTCTTGGCGCATGTGCGCCTTGCCGGTGCCTGCCATCAGCGACCTCCTCCGATGGGGAAGAAGCAGCGGTACTGGTGACCGTTGCCCATATCGACAAGTGGTGGCTGCTCGGTGCGGCACTTGTCGGTGGCGTACTGACAGCGAGGTGCAAAAGCACAGCCCGGTTCGGGCTGGGTGGGGTCGGGCAGACGACCAGCAATCACGGGAATCTTCTGACCACTAGGAAGGTCCATGCGCGGAATCGACTTCAGAAGCGCCTCGGTGTAGGGCATCTTCATGTTGGCGAACAATTCCGCTGTCGGTGCAGCTTCAACGACCTGTCCCGCATACATCACGAGAATGCGATCGGTGTGGCCAGCAACGACACCTAGGTCATGAGTGACAAGCACCATCGACATGTTCGACTCTGCTCGCAACTCATCGAGAAGCTCAAGCACCTGAGCCTGCACGGTGACGTCGAGAGCAGTGGTGGGTTCGTCAGCAAAGAGCAATTCGGGAGTGCAGGCAACTGCAATGGCGATCATGACGCGTTGGCGCATGCCGCCTGAGAGCTGCCCGGGGTACTTGCGCAGCGCGGCGTACGGATCAGGAATGCGGACGCGTTCCAACAGTTCAACGGCTCGAGTCTTTGCTTGTTCTTTTGACATGCCAAGACGAACAGTGAGACCTTCCATGATTTGCGAGCCAATACGACGCACAGGGTTGAGCGATGTCATCGGGTCTTGGAAGATCATCGCCATTCCAGTTCCCCAATGCGTGCGCAACTCATCGCGGGTTAGGGAGGAGAGGTTCTGACCGGCGAATTCGACGCTTCCTGTGCGGGTGGCATTTTGCGTGAGAAGGCCCATGATGCCGCGAGACAACACTGTCTTTCCAGAGCCCGACTCGCCGACAACACCGATGCTCTCGCCGCGGCGAATGGACACAGACACGCCACGGACCGCTTGAATATTTCCGCGCGAGGAACTGAAACTGACGTGGAGATCATCGACCACCAAGATGTTGTCGCTCATATACGCGACTCCCTTTGGTCAAGTGATTGGCGGATGATGTCGCCCACCTTGTTTGTCGAGATGACGGTAAGCGCAATGACGACAATTGGTGCGAGCACTAGGTACGGACGAACCTCAAGTTCGGTTCTATATAGAGCAAGCATCGAACCCCAACTGACACCACCAGGAATTCCGGCTCCGAGAAGTGCGAGCGATCCTTCGGCAACGATGACAACGCCGATTGCGAGGAAAGCAACTGCAAGCATCGACGGAACGACATTCGGAATGATTCGTTGGAAGAGGACGGATCGATTGGTTGCCCCGAGGCTTCTCGACGCGGTGACGAAGTCACGATTGACCCATTGCATCGCCGATGCTCGAGCGATGCGCCCCAGTTGAGGAATCACCACAAGCGCCAAAGAACCCATCAGCACCACCGCACTCGAGAAACTGCTCCGGCCGCCATCGGCGGCATCGGGTGCGAGCACTGCCATGAATGCGAGCGCCAAGACCAAGAGGGGAATCGAGAGAATGACGTTGAAGATGAGCACAACTATGCGATCGACGAATCCTTTACGAAATGCAGCAAAGATTCCGATGACGCCACCTAAAGCACCACCGATGCCGACGGAAAACACCGCAACAAACATCGAGATTCGGGCGCCATTTGCAAGTAACGAGAGAATGTCGTAGCCGTCAGGAGTGGTGCCGAGCATGTGGCACCCATGGGGGGTTCCGGCCCCAAACGAACCCTCTTCTGATGTGGTGTCCTCACCGCTAGACGCCTCGTCCAAGGTGGTGTCGTCAGTTGTGGTGTCATCGGTGACGTCGGCGTAGGTCTCAGTTGGGGTGTCCTCGTCGAGAGTGGTGTCATCGGTGACGTCGGCATAGGTCTCGGTAGTGATGTCTTCCTCGAGAATGGTGTCGTCTGTGATCTCAGCATCAACTGCCGTGTCAGACGTCGTCTCATCTTCAAATAACACCTCCTCCGGCTCGATGATCGATGACTCGATACCGAAGCAACCCCTCAGCGTTGGGCCCATGCCGAGGGCGTTCAGGAACGGTTGCTTTGGGTCGTGAAAGGGAAGAAATGGTGCAAACAATGCAAGGAAGATCACCAAAGCAAGCCACGCGAAGGCGAGCTTCCCCCCGAGAGTCTTAGCGCGCAGCACGAGTTCCCCTAGTTCGTGGGTCGACGATGTTGATGAGTGCGTCGACGATCGTGTTGAACACGATGTAGAAGACCGCTATCACTGCGACAATGGTTTGCAGTGCCCCGTACTCCTTGGTGAAGATGCTTCGTTGTAGCAAGGTTCCGAGTCCGGGAATGACGAAAATGATTTCTATGACAAGTGCGCCACCGATAAGGGCGCTCATGCTGAGTGCAGCAGAAGTCATGATGGGCGTAATTGAAGGTCGAATGACATGACGGAAGAGAATTCGGCGAGGCCGCAGACCCTTTGATGCAGCGAGTGTGATGTAGTCCTCGCGCAGCGTTGCCAGCACCTCAGAGCGCATGAGGTTTGTATAGGACGTGAGCGGGGCGATGGCGAGTGCGATGACCGGAAGCAACATTGATTGAAAGTGACCACCGATGCTTTCGGAGATGTAGACATATCCGGCGGGCGGGACAAGGTTGAGTTTCACGCCAACAAGAATTGCCAAGATGATGCCCGTGCCGAAGTTCGGGATCGAGGACAATGAGAACAACGTGGCACGTGTATAAGCATCGGTGCGTGAGTTGGCGCGGTACGCGGTGTACAAACCCAGCGGCACTCCGATTCCGAGCGCGACGAGTTGGACATAGACCATGAGAAGCAAAGAGACGGGGATGACTTCTCCAAGTTGGGTGCCGATTGAACCGGATGTGAGGAGAAAGTCCCCGAAATCGCCCCGAACAAAACCCGACAGCCAATCCCAATACGCACTCAAGAGCCCCTTGTCCAAACCGAGTGCGCGACTGATCTCGGTTCGTTGCTGTTCTGATGCAAAGGGAGCAATGAAGTCGACGGCCGAACCAGGAATTTGTCGCATCAGCCACGAGAGGAAGAACGTGGCGAGTACGACCACAACTGCGCCAAGCCCCAGCTTTCGTAAGAACGACATGACGACTTTCACATGAACCCCAACAAAAATCTACTTTGTTTCATGTGATGTTGACCAACAGATGAAAAAGAAAAGGGCGGCGACTCCTCTGGAGTCGCCGCCCTTTTGCTAAGGAGCAGTGGTTACTTTGACAACCAAATATTGGTCATCTTGATACCCCAGTTCGAGGCCTTCTTGGCTTGTCCGCCCTTCAGCAACTGAAGTTCGCCCATGCCATTGACCTGGTTTCCACCGGCCATGAAGTAGAAGAGCGACCAGGTTGGAATGCTGAGAGCATTTTCTTGCCAGATCTTCATTGCTGCTTGGTAGTCCTTTGCGGCGTTTGCAGCCTTCGGATTTGCCAATGCCTTTTCGTACAGCAAGTCAAGATCGGTGAATTTGTGCTTCGACACGCTCAGAAGGTTGAGTGGCTGTCCAATTGCTTTGAACGTCGCGGCAGCCCTCGGGGAAGAGGAGATGTTGCCCTTCAAGAACAATTGGTTGAAGCTCATTCCCGGACCTTCGAGCACCTGGAACGGCTGGAACGCGTGAGCGTTTCCGAAGTACTGCAGGATGATCGTGTTGGTCGGAATTGCGCGCAAGTTCAACTTGATGCGGTTATTGGAGTTCGTAGCCAGCATCGTGGCAATGAATTCCATGTTCTTCTGCGAATCCAAGTTGGTGTCGTGCGGTGCACCGAATTCAAGTGTGCTCTTGCCAATGGCTAGGAGGCACTTGTCTAGCGATACGTTTCCGGCGGCCTTGTCAAATGTGAGCATTCCGGCCTTGGTGTAACCAGGGGTCACTGAACCAAGAACAGTGTCGTTGGCCTTCAACACGCCGTTGCCGCGAGCCTTCACGTAGGAGGCGCGGTCGAACAATTGAATAACGGCCTTACGGCAATCCAAGCTTGAGAATGGGTTGGCTGCGCCTGTGACGAGCTTTTCTGATGTGTTCAAGAAGATCTGCGGGAAGTACTCCGGCTTGCTCTGAACGAGCTTCATCTTCTTGTTCTTTGCCATACGAGACAACGTCTTGTACTGCGTCGTGTCGATTTCTGCCGTGAACCATGCAACGTCGTAGTCGCCAGTCTTCAAGCCGTTGACGCGCTGAACACCTTCAGACACCACCTTGATGATGACCTTGTCGAGGTATGGCAACTGCACACCGTTCTTGTCCTTGCGCCAGTAGTTGGGGTTGCGCACCAAAACAATTTCAGTCTTGTCGGAGTTAATCGACTCCATCATGAATGGGCCGGTTCCGTCGAACCAGTTCTTGCAGCCCTTTGCAGAACCTTGGTCTGCGACCTTTTGGCTGAGCCACGCGGTTGACCGAATGCGTTGGCGGCCTGAGCCGTACAGAGATTCACCGATGTCACCAATCGGAAGGTCGAAAGTGATGTCGACGGTGAGGTCGTCAACCTTGCGTGCGCCGGTCCAGTTTCCATTTGCGATGACTGCGAGGTCGCCTGCACCGGTGACGCCAGCAACTCGGCCACGCCATGCTGTGATGTTGAGAATCACGTTGTCGGCGTTCAATGGGGTGCCGTCGGAGAACTTGATGTCCGGGCGAATCTTCACGCGCCAGGTGCGGTAGTCAACCGTGCCTGTGTCAAGGCTGGCGATGGCTGATGCCGACTCTGCAAGATAAGGCACGGTCTTGCCATCAACGCGCTGTTCGAACAACGTCTCTTGTGCCTGGTGAACCGAAATTTCCGAAGCGTTCGAGTTGGTCTGGTTTAGACAGAACCCAACTGGAGCATCCTTGGTGGC
>JBJTGC010000210.1:0-2765 GCA_046093725.1 Actinomycetota bacterium | reverse complement strand
ACTACTCCCCTCCTGGCCCCGACGGTGAGCGCGCTGCCAAGCCTTCCATCTCGTTTGAGCGCCTAGATGTCGACAAGGGTTTGGTGGATCTTCGACTCTCATCCGCAACACTCCCCATACCCGATCCAGTTGCAATCTTTGAGAACAAATCGGTCAACAAGAAGGGCTTCGAGGATGCGCTCATCGAATTGGCCGCATTGGTACTTGATGGCGGTGACCAAACATTTAGAGCATCCCACGACATCCTGAGGCGAACCCCACCTCGGTTGCGCTCTATGTCGCTCCCCACAGTCAATGAACTCCCTGAAGTCGGGTGGGAAGTGATCAGTGAAATCGCGTCTGATCTTGATGAGTCTTACTTCGTGATTCAGGGTCCGCCTGGAACCGGCAAGACCTACTCATCCGCCAAGGCAATCCTTCAACTGATTCGTAACGGAAATCGAATTGGAATTGCCGCCAACACACACAGTGCCGTGGAACAGCTCTTGTCGGAGATTGCTGACCATGCTGGAGACTTTGGGTTCAACAGGGAGGCTCCACTCAAGATCCTGCACAAACCACGCGATGGCGTCGACTCCGCCTTCGAATCCCCCACTAGCTCAGTCACCGTCACCGCCAAGACCGATAACGCCAAAGTCAGCGTTGAAACCTCTCACCACGACATCGTTGCGGGCACAAGCTTTCTCTTTACAAGTTCAGCGATGCGGAGGAAGGTCGACATCTTGTTCATTGATGAAGCCGGACAACTCTCGCTCGCAGACACCCTGGGTGCGTCGCTTTCCGCCACCAATGTCGTGCTAGTCGGTGATCCACAACAACTGAAACAACCCACGAAGGCTGCTCACCCAGGCAAATCTGGTCTTTCTGGTCTCGAGTACATCAATCAAGAGTTCGACGTAGTGCCGCCAGATTTCGGCGTGCTGCTCAACGTCACCCGGAGAATGCACCCTGTAATCAACACATTCATCTCTGAACAGGTATACGAAAGCAAACTACACTCGGAGAGTTCCTGCACGAAGCAGCAGATTGGTGGCGATGATCACTTTGCCGGTGCTGGCCTACGTTGGGTGCCTGTCGGTCACACCGGACGTTCGACCTACTCACCAGAGGAGTGTGACGTCGTTGTCGATCTCTATTTTCGGATGATCGGAAGATCGTTAACCAACAAAGATGGCTTATCTCGTTCGATGACCAGTGAAGATCTATTCGTCATCGCGCCATACAACCACCAGACCCATAAGCTTCGACAAGGTTTGCTGAGTCACCCTGATGCAGCCCGTCAGGGGATAACTGAAGAGCTCGTCAAGAGGCGAGTTGGCACCGTTGACAAAGCACAGGGCGATGAGGCGCCCGTAGTGATCATTTCCTACACATCATCAAGTGCAGACGATGTTCCGCGCGGCATGGAGTTTCACTACAGCAAGAACAGATTCAACGTTGCCGTTTCTCGCGCAAAGGCACTCGCAGTTGTCGTTGCCAATCCGGGGTTGCTCGACGTCACATGCAAGACGATTGAACAAGTGAAGCTTGCCAACATGCTGTGCCGCTACGCCGAAGTGGCAGACACCGTCATCCTCTAGAGGACTTCTTTCATCGACGCCACATAACTGCAATTTCCACACTTGCTTCCTGACGCGGGGATTTCTCCCAGTAGAACCTGCACAACCTCAGCAATAAACGCGTCGAACTTCGACAGGTCGCGCGCAATTGGTTCGTAAACGGCAGGAAATGAGATAGATGGGTCACTTGACCCGTCATAGTTCACTTCGCCAACTGCCCACACCATGAGGCCAAGGGTCTCCACTTCGCGTGGCTCTCCTGATGCTGGATTGGCGAGGATGTAGTCGTAAGCAGCAAGTTGAGGCCAATAAAAGTCGCCTTTGCCGTTGTTCTTGCCAACAATCTTGGTGTCAATGACACCGTATGTGCCGTGGTCGTAGCGAAGAAGAAAATCATACTTGCCCACCAGCGAGAACGGTGAGGGTGCTCCGTTCACTTTGATTGGGGCACTTTGAACTTTGAGTCCGGTGCTGTCTACTTGCCCCGTGGGAAGCGCGGTTGAGAAGTGGTGGGAAGTCTTTCCCTTGTACCACTTCTCCTGTCGAGACGACAACGAAGTGACAAGTCCCGGCATCATTCCAGAAGCGACGATGCCAAAGCGATACTTCAACCAGAAGCAACGCTTGCAGTCATTCCATGAAAACGTGAGATCCGAAGGACTGATCGTCGTCTTAGCGAATTGGGCGGTCATGGGAATCCCGACAAGTCTCTCATGCACACCAATTACCATTGGTCCATGACGGTGGCGGATCTCTCGGCCTACGACGCACTGGATATCGCCGATCTGATCCGTCGAAAGCAGGTGTCTGCCGATGAGACCCTGGACTGGGCGATGAACTCCGTTGCCACCAACGATCGCGACATTCACTCGGTGTGGACCACCTTCGAAGATCGCGCGCGATCCGCGATCAAGCACGGACTTCCCGATGGCCCGTTCACCGGTGTTCCTTTCTTGCTCAAGGATCTCGGATTGCGTCTCGCAGGGACTGTGACTTCGAGCGGTAGCAAGTTCTTTGCCAAAGCAACGGCCAACACCACGAGCGAACTCGTCAAGCGTTACGAACGAGCGGGTCTCGTGATCTTCGGCAAGACTTCCACATCGGAATTCGGCCTCGGCCCCTCCGCCGATACCGACCTCTTCCCCATCACCAACAATCCCTGGGACCACGAACGAATTCCTGGAGGATCGAGCTCCGGATCAGCAG
>JBJTGC010000209.1:0-9108 GCA_046093725.1 Actinomycetota bacterium | reverse complement strand
CACTACACGGTCACAGGTCGAGCACTCGGGCATGTGTTCGAGACTGTGCGACGTGCATCGGGTCGTGATCTTCGACTTGCTGCATTCACTTCGGCTACTGGGTCTGCCGGAACGATCGCTGCTGGAGATCGTCTGAAAGATGACTTCGGAGCGCGCATCGTGTCAGTGGAAGCACTTGAGTGCCCGACGATGCTCGAAAACGGTTTTGGTGAGCACAACATCCAAGGAATCGGCGACAAACACATTCCTCTCATCCACAACGTGATGAACACCGATGTGGTGTGTGCGGTGTCTGATCGTGTCACCGATGAGCTAGACGTGTTGTTCAACACCGCAGTCGGCCAGAGCTATCTCGCCGATCGCAAGGGTTTCTCAGCGGAACTCATCGATGCATTGACACATTTCGGGTTTTCCTCAATCTGCAATGTCACCGCAGCCATCAAGACTGCCAAGTTGCTTGGTCTCGGGCCAGACGACGCCCTCATCACTGTGGCCACCGACGGAAGTGCGTTGTACCCGAGCGAACGAGTCAAGACCCTGTCCCGTCGTTTCAACGATGATTTCACCGCACTTGATGCTGCAGAAGTGTTCAGCGAGCACTGGGGCAACGTCACCACCGACCACATGATTGATTGCACTGAAGGCGACAAGAACCGAATCTTCAACCTTGGGTACTACACCTGGGTCGAGCAACAAGGAACTCCGCTGAATGTGTTTGAAGCGCGCCGCAGCCAGTCATTCTGGCGGTCTTTGCGTGACTACATGCCTGTGTGGGACGGACTCATCGGCGAGTTCAACGCCCGTGTCGCAGCTACGAAGTAGTTCCGGCTTCTACAAGGCGTGCTGATGAATCTTGAGTGCGCAGTGTGTGGCGCGACGGTGCCCATCACGACTCCGTTGTCATGGCAGTGCCCCAATGTGACGAGTAGCAGTCGGCAACACGTGCTGCATTTTCGTGGCGATGTCTCATTGAATGTTGTTGACGGTGAGCAGAATCCGTATCTCGCATACCGGTCCTTGACGGCAGTCGACGCTTTCGGAGCGGCCATTGGTCTTGACGAGGAAGCGCGGTGTCGCATCATTGTTGATTCAGATGCACAAGTTGAAAAGGTGGCAGGCACGGGGTTTCGAGTAACGCCACTTGAACGAGCGAACCAATTGTCTGATGCGCTCGGGTTCAGCACCAACGGTGGCATTTGGGTGAAGAACGACACGGGAAACGTCGCGGGGTCTCACAAAGCGCGGCACCTCTTCGGAATTCTGTTGCATTTACTGATGGCAGAAGAAGCCGGGGTTGTTCCCTGGGCTCGCAGCTCACGACCGCCACTTGCGATTGCATCGTGTGGAAATGCAGCAATTGCCGCGTCGACTCTCGCGCGTTCTGCGAATTGGCCGATACGCGTTTTTGTGCCTGTTGGTGCTGGGCGAGAAGTGCTGGATGTCATTTCGTCATTGGGTGCCGACATCGTCGAGTGTCCGCGACGTATCGAGGATCCGCCCGGTGACCCGTGTATCCATCGTTTTCGAGAGGCAGTGTCAGGCGGTGCGATTCCGTTTTCAGTGCAGGGCACTGAGAATGCGTGGTGTCTCGATGGTGGTCGCACCATCGGTTGGGAATTGGCGTCGCAAGCATCTGACTTGTTCGACGGAGCGTCTTTTGACCGCGTCTTCGTGCAAGTAGGTGGTGGAGCATTCGTGTCGTGTGTCGGCGAGGGGCTGTTGCAGTTCGGCCATCGACCCCACGTGCACGCGGTACAGACCGAAGGATGCGCACCGCTTGCGCGCGCCTGGGACGAGGCGAAGCGTCGGCGAGTGCTTGGCGATGTCGAACACCACTGGGGTGAGTGCATGTGGCCTTGGGAGGCAACACCACATTCCTTGGCTGACGGAATTCTGGACGACGAAACCTACGACTGGTTGAGCGCGGTTTCTGTAATGACACAGACGGGTGGGCACCCAGTGGTTGCCACCGAAGATGTCGTGCACGCGGCGTATGCCATGGCGCATGATTTCACTGATATTGATGTGAGTCCTACTGGCAGTGCAGGTTTGGCTGGTGTTCTGCAGATGCGACATGACATCGTTGACGGTGAACGAATCGCTGTGATGTTCAGCGGCGTACGCCGCAGTTAGATATGTCGTACGCCGCAGTTAGGCACGGCGTACGCTGCAGTTAGGCAGTCACCTCGAGCAGTCGACCATTGTCGACGTCGTACACGAAGCCGCGAATGTGGTTCTTGTGCAGGAGAAATGGCGAGTGTCGAAGTCGGTTGATGCTCTGTCTCGTGTCTTCAAACGGGTCACGAAATGATTCAAAACTCCACCATGGCTTCACGCCTGTTTCATTCTCGAGTTGCTGTTTGAACTCATCTTCGCGAAGCGATTGCAGTCCACAGTTTGTGTGGTGCACGAGCAGAACTTCCTGAGTTCCGAGCACGCGCTGCGAGACGACGAGCGAACGAACGACGTCGTCTGTGACAACTCCACCTGCATTACGAATGATGTGAGCATCACCGTGTGACAGCCCAAGCATCTGGAAGATGTCCATGCGACTGTCCATGCACGCCACGATGGCCAAGTGACGTCGTGGCGAGAGCTGAAGTCCGTGGTCTGCGAAGGACTCGACGTAGCGCGCATTGTGGTCGAGCAGTTCGTCTGCATTGGGCTGAAAGTCGTCAATAGTCACGCGGAGGACATTCTTCTTCATCAGCCTCCGTCGCTGGGAATCCCATGGTGCGAGATAGCCTTCCGGACATGGCGAATCCACAACTTCCCGCGCAGCCAGTGGCACTCGATGCCAGTGCAGACCCGCGATCCGACATCTTCACTCGATTGCTGAAGAACCGGGTGGTCATGTTGGGAACCGATGTGAATGATGACATCGCCAATCAGATTTGTGCCCAGTTGCTGTACCTCGAGGGCGAAGACCCAAACGCTGATATTTGGTTGTACATCAACAGCCCTGGCGGATCGGTCACGGCCGGCATGGCCATTTACGACACCATGCAGTTCGTGAGCTGCGACATCGCAACGGTGTGCATGGGTCTCGCCGCCTCGATGGGCCAGTTCTTGCTCACCGCTGGTTCAAGCGGCAAGCGCTACACATTGCCGAACGCACGCATCATGATGCATCAGCCACTCGCCGGTCTTCGCGGTCAAGCAGCAGACATCGCAATTCAGGCCGAGCAATTGGCGTTCACCAAGCGTCGTATGGCCGAACTCATCGCGCATCACTCCGGACGAGAAATCGACCAGATTCGTGCCGATAGCGAGCGTGACCGTTGGTTCACCGCTGAAGAAGCACAGCAATACGGCTTGGTCGACCACGTCATCGTGCGACGCGGCGAGCTTCGCTAGTAGAAGGGCCGCTTCCTCACGGAAGCGTCGTCGATACAGCAGTCGTTGTATCTGTTGTCTCAGTTGACTCGGTGCTCACCGTCGAGTCTTTCGGTGGGGAAGTCGTTGACGTAGCGACGCGTGGTGGAACCACGGTGACGCCAGTCGAGATATCGACTGCACAAGTGTCTTTCACCCATGCGGCGACGGCCTGAGCAGACATGTTCGCGGCATAGGCCATGTCCGCGACTTTCTGCACGTCATCGGTGTTGTTGGGGTTCAGCCGTGACGCTGTGTCGAGAAGGTCTGTGAGCACTGTGAAATCTTCCTCGATGGTCAGCGGCGCAACTTTCAGGAGCCGTTTGTAGCGAGCGACCTGAGCGACCACATCACCGCCCGTGCCCATCGGTTGGCCAATCTCGGGAAGCTCATCGGCTAGCTGCTTGCAAAACGCGTTACTCGACCTCTCGTCACCTGAGCAGGCGGCGAGCGCGACTGCCATGACACCAAGAATCACTACCTTCGCCACGATCTTGCTTCGTCGCGTACACATCGTGACCGATTCTGTCAGAAGTCGACAGCGAAGGGGCACCACATGTTCGCGGCAATCAACTCTGCAGTGTTGCTCGGAGCCCAAGGCCATCGTGTCACGGTCGAAGCGCACATTGGTATGGGCATCCCTGGTTTCACTGTTGTCGGTCTTCCCGATGAGGCGTGCAGAGAGTCGCGCGATCGCGTGCGCGCAGCACTCTTGTCGAGCGATCTTCCGTGGCCTAATCGTCGCATCACGATAAATCTTGCTGGTGCATCTGTGCGAAAAGGTGGCGCATCGCTTGACCTTGCAATTGCCATTGCACTTCTCGTTGCTCAAGAAGAGATCGCTACAAGTGTTGTGGGCGACCTTGCATTTCTCGCAGAGCTCGGTCTCGATGGCTCATTGCGTAGCACCCCGGGCACCGCACCGCTCGTTGCATCAGTGAGCGATAAGTCCGTAGTGGTCGCTGCTGCATGCGCACACGAAGCGTTGATTGCATCTCCGTTGAACGTGTTCGGTGAGAAGACTCTTCGCGACGTAGTTACTTGTCTTCGCGGTCGACAGCAATGGTCACCAGCGAAAACTGCGGACCGCAGCGAACAGGTGGAAACAATTCCAGACCTCGCTGACGTATGTGGGCAACCGTGGGCAAGGCGCGCACTCGAAGTCGCAGCTGCTGGCCATCACAATTTGGTCCTCATCGGCCCTCCTGGGGCAGGTAAGTCGATGCTGGCACGACGCTGGCCTGGGCTTCTTCCTCGACTTGGTCCGAACGAGGCATTCGAAGTGGCGATGGTGCACAGTGCGGCGTCGCAGGCAGGCAACATGCGAACCGCCAGTGATGTGCCGCCGTTTCGCGCGCCGCATCACAGCGCGTCGTTGGCAGCCATCATCGGGGGCGGCACCACCGCGATGCGTCCAGGCGAAGTCAGCCTCGCTTCACACGGTGTGTTGTTTCTCGACGAACTCGGTGAGTTTCCACCGTCGGTGCTCGACGCACTTCGTCAGCCACTTGAAGACGGAGTCGTTCATGTGGCTCGCGCACGACATAGCGTCACCATGCCGGCTCGCTTCTTGCTCGTCGCTGCTACCAATCCTTGTCCGTGTGCGAATTCTGCTCCGGGCGCCTGCACATGTAGTCACGCCAATATTCGTCGCTACCAACGCCGGTTCAGTGGCCCGTTTCTCGATCGATTCGATCTGCGAGTGGCCGTCGAAGCACCGTCACCGTCCACGTTGGTCGACACGGTGCGCGGTGAGTCAACCGTTCAAGTCGCTGCACGCGTCGAGCGTGCGCGTTCCATTGCTGTTAGTCGTCAGGGCCACGCGAACGCACAGTTATCGGTCGACGAACTCGATGTTCATGCACATCTGTCGTCGAGTGCGCGTCTTGTGCTGATGAGCGAGTTGGAAGCATCACGACTCACTGGTCGTGGGTATCACCGTGTCAGACGAGTTGCCCGCACATTGGCAGACCTCGACGGACACGACGGTGAGTTGACCGACAATCACGTACGTGAAGCACTACTCATGCGTGTTGCGCTGCGCAATCCGTTGCACGCATGAGCGACCATCCAGACTGGGTGTATGCAGCAGCACTCTGTGCGCTACCCCTGCAGACTCCGGCACGAGTGCGCACACTCATGCGCGCAGGAACACCGGAGCAGGTCTTTGCCGCCATTCGCTGTCGCAAGGGAAATGTCGATGGCATCGACTCTGAACTTGTATCGGTGTGGCGTCGCCATGTGGACACCGACTTGGGAGACCTCCAAGATCGATACACACATGCCGGCGTGCGAGTGATCACGGAACGAGACGTGGACTATCCGTGGCCACTGCGGGGTGATCCGGCCGCACCGGCCGTGGTGTTCGTGAAGGGTTCACTCCAGATTCTTGACCGCCGACGAGTGGCCATCATCGGTACGCGGCGGGCGAGCAATGGTGGCAGGCACTTTGCTCGAGAACTCGGTGCGGCACTTGCCGAACGTGACGTGTGCGTCGTGTCGGGGTTGGCTCGTGGCATCGACGGGGAAGGGCATCGAGGCGCGTTGAGTGTGAATCGGTCACCACACAATGCCCTTGGTGTCGTGGCATCGGGTCTCGATGTGGTCTATCCACCCGAGCACGCTGACTTGTGGCACGCAATTGCTGCACACGGCTTGTTGCTGTCGGAAACTCCGCTCGGGTCACGCCCAGAGGCGCATCGGTTTCCGATGCGCAATCGAATTCTTGCGGCGCTGAGCGAAGTTGTCGTCGTGGTCGAATCGGCTGCCACTGGTGGGTCAATGTCGACCGTCAGAGAGGCTGAACGGCGCGGGGTTGATGTCATGGCAGTGCCTGGTCGACCAGGAGTGCGCACCAGCGAGGGAACGAATGCGTTGCTTCGCGACGGGTGCGCACCTGTCACCAGTATTGATGACGTTCTCGTGGCTCTCGGGCTGGACACACGAAAATCGCGACCCACATGTGATGTGCGTCCTGCACCGGTCGGTGTTGAGCAATGTGTGGTGGCTGCGCTCACGAATCAGCCCGGCACCATCGATTCACTGTCACTAGCAACTGCACTCTCGGTGGTTGACATCGCACTGGCACTTGGACGACTCGAGTCGGTCGGCTGGGTGGCGCAGTCCGGTGCGTGGTGGGAGCTTTTGCCCAGTGTCCACAGTGGCTGAACTGATGGAAGTACCGTGGACGCGTGGGCGGGCGGTCTCCTTCGACGCGTGCGCACGTGTACGTGCCAGCGAAGCAATCAAAGTCAATTGACGATGCCTTTGCGCCGGGCAAGTTCGCTCGCGGTGGTCGAGGAGCTGAAGCAACCCGCAGACATCGAGGCCATGAGGTGGTGCACTTCGCGGCGTGGTGCCTGACTCAGGCTGCGAAGTCACCAGATCGAGTGACAAGCGAGTTGGCTCAGTCGTACATCGACTATCTCGAAGACACCGGTTACAGCACTGAGACCGTTGAGCAGCGGGCCACGACATTGCGAATGTATTTCGAATGGCACATTCGAAATACACCTGCCAAGCGTGGTGACCCAGCACGCGTGAACCCAGCGGGAAAACTGACAACCGGTCACGCACGAGCGTGCGACAAGTGCAAACCGCAGGGGAGTGCACAAGCTCTCGCACGAGGTACCAGCGTGAAGAAGTCGTGTGACGTTCGCGACTCGCGCCTTGCGAACTGGGCTCCGTCAGATTTTGAAGTGTCTCTTACGTCAGCATCTGTGAATACACGGAGCGCGTATCGACGCGACCTTGAATTGTTTGCCGAGTGGCTGATGGACATGACACCCATCGCAGACCCGGGGGATGTCGAACGTGAGCACGTGCGTCTGTACTTGGCTCATCTTCATGACTCTGGCGCGAGCTCACGCACTGTCGCTCGCCGAATTGCCGCACTGCGCAAGTACTTCACCTGGCGAGTGCGCAACGGTGAGCAGGATCATGATCCGATGATGGGTATTCACACTCCGCAGGCGAAAGGGCGATTGCCGCGGCCACTCGATGAACGCACTGCTATCGATGTCGTGACTGCTGTTGATCCCAAGGCGCAGGAGTGGGAGAAAGCTCGCGACAGTGCAGTGCTTGAGTTGTTGTACGGAAGTGGACTGCGAGTCTCAGAGATCTGCACCCTTCAGACTGATGGTTTCGACAAGAAGTCGGCTTCAGTGAGAGTGCTCGGCAAGGGCTCAAAGACTCGGATAGTTCCGGTGAGCAAACCCTGCGCGACTGCCTTGATGGCGTGGCTTGTTTTGCGCGGTGAGGTGACTGCATCTGCATCGGGGAAAGCGATGTTCCTCTCCGGTCGTGGAAAGCCACTCACGCGTCGCGATGTCGCGCGAGTTCTCGATTCAGCAGCGGAACGCGCGGGCTTGGCGGGTGGCACGCATCCACACGCCCTTCGTCATTCATTTGCCACGCATCTCATGGACAGTGGCGCTGACACTCGTTCGATTCAGGAATTGCTCGGCCACTCCGATGCTGCGACCACACAGCGCTACACGCACGTGAGCAAAGAGAAATTGCGAAGCTCGTACGTGGAAGCACATCCGCGAGCATGAACGCAAGACCACACCGCTTCACGCTCGCATCTGCATGGGACGCGTGGCACGAGACGAAAGATCCCAATGCGCGTGAATGGCTCGTTGTTCACTATGCGTCGTTGGTGAAGTTCGTCGCTGGTCGTTTGGCAGCTGGTTTGCCGAAGTCTGTCGACACGGGCGACCTTGTCAGCGCAGGTGTGTTCGGTCTGATGACAGCAATCGACCGGTTCGACCCGAATCATGGTGTGAAGTTCGATTCGTTCGCGGTTCCGCGAATTCGTGGAGCAATACTCGACGGACTTCGAGCGCTCGACTGGGTGCCGCGTTCGGTGCGAGCAAAGGCGCGGTCGGTCCAAGACGCCATCACTTCACTTGAACATTCTCTCGGACGATCACCGTCTGATGAAGAGATTGCTGCCCAGCTCAAGATTGACGTCGACGAATTGCACGGATGGTTGTCCGATGTCGCTGCAGGCGCTGTGGGTCCGCTTGATCACGTCGCTCTCGACGACACGCCGTCAAGTGGTGGTGTCGAGACTCAGCCAGGTCGCGCTCTCGAAGAAGAAGAACTTCGCGATGCGATGCGACGAGAGATGACGCGCTTGCCTGAGCGTGAACAAGCTGTGCTCGTGTTGTATTACGAGGACGGACTCACATTGTCGGAAATCGGCGAAGCACTTGGGGTAACCGAAAGTCGAGTGTCGCAAATTCATTCGAAGGCTGTGCTTCAGTTGCGTTCGCGACTGCAGCTCAGTGGACTTGCCTGACTCTGACACTCACCCTGTCGCACACTGCGGCCACACATCGCATGCATGTTGCAGGTGATCATGCACATAGTGGTGTCAGTTGTGGCCCCGTGTTCGTGGACATCGCTCGTTCCGACCCAGGCTCAGGTCGTCGATCCATTTCGCGCTCCAGAATGTGAGCGTTGTCCAGGAAATCGGGGCATCGAGTTCGCCATTACCCCGATCGCGGGTTCTGGTACGACGCCAGTGGTTGCCCTTCGCGATGGTGAGGTCACCTTCGCCGGGGCTGTTGCGCGCACCGTATATGTGGTGCAACGCGTGGCGCCGGGAGTGCTCGTTAATTATGGTCGACTACTGCGGCCCGCCGTGGAGCGCGGTGATCTCGAGAGGCAAGGCGACATCATCGGGTGGGCGTCCGATCGGTTGTACATCGGGGTTCGAATCGGGGG
>JBJTGC010000208.1:0-2633 GCA_046093725.1 Actinomycetota bacterium | reverse complement strand
CCTGCAATATGCGCATGCGCGCATCTGCAGTATCTTTCGTCGCGCCGGTGTCGAACGGGACAGCGTGCGAGAGGTGACCCCAGCTCTGGGTGCGCCGCAAGAGCGCGCTCTTGCGCTTCGCCTGTTGCAGTTCGATGCAGCAGTATGGGATGCCATCGAAAAGTACAGTCCACATCGCCTATGTACGTACCTATACGACCTGGCATCAGACTTCACCTCTTTCTATGAACACTGCCCGGTGCTACGTGCCGAATCGGACAGCATGCGGGATTCGCGGTTGTTCTTGTGTGATTCAACAGCCCGAGTCATGAACACAGGACTCGCAGTTCTCGGTATCCGCTCCCCGGAGATGATGTGATGACCGTCGTGCCACAGCGTCTGCTTCCCGACACCGCGTCTGTCAGTGAAAACGGAATGTTGTCCATCGGTGGCTGCGAAGTTGAGCAGCTCGCAACAGAGCATGGCACTCCGTTGTTCGTCTACGACGAAGAGCATCTTCGAAGTCGTGCACGTGAAGCCGTTGAGGCCTTTGGCGCTGATCGCGTCATTTATGCGACGAAGGCGTTCCTGTGCGGCGCTATGGCTCGGTTGGCTCATGATGAAGGTCTGATGCTTGATGTTGCCACCGGCGGCGAGTTGTATGCGGTGCGGCACGCTGGCGTGCCGGGTGAACGCTGCGTGATGCACGGGAACAACAAGAGCGTGGATGAGTTGCGGTTTGCAATCGAAGAGGGCGTACGCCATATCGTGGTCGACAGCTTCGACGAGATCGACAAGCTCGAGTATCTCCACAGAGAGGGTCAGCCCACCCCGCGCGTACAGGTGAGAATCACTCCGGGAGTGCACGTTCACACGCATGAATTCGTGCAGACCGGACAAGATGATTCCAAGTTCGGATTCAACTTGCGAAATGGCGACGCAATGCGAGCCATTGAGCGCTTATCGAAATCAAGAGCCATTGACCTTGTCGGCATCCATTGCCATATCGGCTCGAACGTTTTTGCGGCCGAGAATTTTGCGAAGGCAAGTGAGGTCATGGTTGACCTCTTCAATTCCCTCGATGTGCCAGAGCTCACACTTGGCGGTGGCTTGGGGGTTGCCTACACATCCGATGAGACCGCGCCAACCATTACGCAGTGGGCGAATGTGCTGAAGGGTGCTACCTCCACTTTGCGCGCAGGCTCGCATGTGTTTGTGGAACCAGGGCGCAGCATCGTTGCCTCAGCGGCAATCACGTTGTACCAAGTCGGCACAGTGAAGCACATCGAAGGTATTCGCACATACATTGCTGTCGATGGGGGAATGAGTGATAATCCTCGACCGGTGCTCTACGGAAGTGGATACGAGATTTTCGACCCCAAGCGCACGCATTCAGATCGCAGTGAAGTGGCGCGGATTGTCGGCAAGCACTGTGAGAGCGGGGACATTCTCATCAATGAGGCTGCAGTGCCACCACACGTTGCAGTCGGTGACTTGTTGGCGACACCGGTGACAGGTGCGTACGGCTACTCCATGGGCACGAACTACAACAAAGTTCCTCGGCCAGCAATCGTGTTTGTTCGTGATGGTCAGTCACGCGTCGTGGTTCGTCGCGAGACCTACGCTGACTTGGTGCGACTGGATTCGTAGACCCGAATTCAGGCCGTCATTAACTATGAGTGCAGGCGTACGGGAAGTGTCTTAATGCCGTGCACGAAGTGTGAACGCAAGCGCGACACATCGCCAGTCAATTCGATGCCTTTGACCTGGCGCGCAAGTTCCTCGAACACAATGCGCATTTCGAGACGTGCGAGGTTCGACCCCAGGCAGAAGTGCGGTCCGCCACCACCGAAGGTGAGGTGCGGGTTCGGATTGCGTCGAATGTCGAACGTGTACGGGTCTTTAAACACCGCTTCGTCACGATTTCCTGACGGATAGAACATGACGACGGCATCACCTTCTTTGATCTGAACGCCGTGAAGTTCCACATCGCAAGTGGCTGTGCGTCGGAAATTGTTCACCGGGGTGGCCCACCGCAGGATTTCCTCGACAGCACTGGGGACCAGTTCCGGCTCGGCGCGAAGCTCTTCGAATGATGAAGGATTCTCGATGAGGGCCAGCACTCCGTGGCTGATGCCGTTTCGAGTGGTCTCGTTGCCGGCGACGCTCAAGAGCAACACGAACAACTCGAACTCGTGACTTCCAAGGTGGTCATCTGCGGTTTCGTCAATGAGGGTGGTGATGATGTCTGCTCGAGGGTTCTTGCGCCGGTCTTCGGCGAGTGACTGTGCGTACATGTACAACTCGGCAGCAGCGTTCGCTGCATCGTCTGCACCACCCGAATAGTCGGGGTCCGTCGAGCCGATCATGCGATTCGACCACTCGAACACCTTGTGACGCTCTTCCACCGGAATCCCGAGCAACTCGGCAATGGCGACAAGTGGGAGTTCTGCTGACACTTTTTCGACGAACTCGACGTCCTTCTGCTTGACGGCCTCTGCGACTAATTGGACTGCCACTTCACGGAAGTGATCTTCGAGTGCCCGCATAGCTTTGGGAGTGAAACCTCGATTGACAAGCGTGCGAAGTCGTGTGTGATCAGGCGGATCGGTGTCGATCATCATGCGCGCCGCTTCCAAGTCGGGGCGGTCTTG
>JBJTGC010000207.1:0-8336 GCA_046093725.1 Actinomycetota bacterium | reverse complement strand
CTCTTGTTGCACGACGAGGTTCGCAGGATGGATCTTTTTTGAAAACCGTTGTGCGATGAAATTGAGAAACGGCAAGGGCAACAGCGCGACAAGTGCTAGCAGCGGATCGCCGAGCAAAAGGATGATCACGACACCGATGATTTGAGCGACATTCGCCATCACGAGCGGCAACATGACCACGAACCCCTGCACCAATTGAAGATCCGTAGACGCGCGACTCATCAACTGACCGGTCTGAGCTCTGTCATGGTACGCAACATCGAGGCCTTGAATGTGGGCGAACAACTTCTCACGCATCAACGACTCGGTCATTCGGCTCTCACGAAACGCGAAGTAGCGCCGCATACCGGAGAACAACCCGGCGATGATGGCCGCAGAAAGAATGAGGAGTGTCCACGTGAGCAATGATCCCGACTTGACGATTGCTTCATCAATCGCGAACCGGGTGAGTTGCGGCACGGCGATCTTGCCGATTGTCCACAACAGTCCGATTGACACTCCGACCGTCAAACCTCTGCGTTGCTGCATGAGAGTGCGACGCAACAACAGCCAACCACTCTTCGTCGCGATTGGGTCAGACGACATTCATCGAATCCTTTGTGCGAAGTGCCACGAACAACGAATCAACGAACGTCAGCGATGAGCCGATGGAGACAAATCACGAACCGCTTGCCAGAAGTCAAGTGCCGGATCAAGTCCGAGAATCATGAGCGACGAGGTGGTCACACCGTTGTCGAAGTACTGCTTGATGCGGTCACGACATGCCTCTGGTGAGCCGTGAACCACGAGGTCATCCACCACATGGTCGGGAATGGCGGCAAGTGCAGCCTTGCGGTCACCTGCTTTCCATGCATCCCACATGCCACGCAGGTCATCGCCACGGCCGAGCCAAGCATGAAAATCGGCGTACACCGGCACGTTCAGGTACGCGGCAATGGCGAAACGTGCGGCTTGGCGTACCTGCTCGGTGTTGGTGCTCGGGCACACGAAAATGCGCGCGACGATTTCCTTGGGTGTTCCTTCTGCTGCGTCGGTCACTACCTTGGTGACTTGGCGAACGTCGTTGGCGCTCAACCAGTTGATGATCGCACCGTCGGCCTCGCGGGCTGCCAATCGCAACATGCCCTCACGCAACGCAGCGACAAGTATCGCCGGCTTCACTTCTGGCCTGATACCGAGGCGAAAACCTTGAATATCAAACGTGTCGTACGTCTTCGTGACTTTTTCGCCAGACAGTACGTCATTCAGGAATCGAACGATGTCGCGAACCTTGCGATACGGCTCTTCAAAACGAAGTCCGTTCCATTTCTCGACGATGACATTCGAAGATGAACCAATTCCGATTGCGAATCGACCAGGTGCGGCATCTGCGAGGGATGCGACCGACTGGGCAAAACACGCAGGGCTCCGTGTGTATGCCGGCACGATGGCCGTGCCGAGGCGCAGACGGGGCTCCCACGCCGCAGTGAGCGCCAGCGGTGTGAACGCATCGGCGCCATCGGCCTCTGCCGACCAGACATCGGTGTAGCCAAGGTCGGCCAACTCGTGAAGTCGATCTTTTTGAGTGTGCAGATGTCCGGGCAACGGCACTGTCATGCCGGGTCGAGCCGGCATTCCGTGGTGCGTTGCTGCTCCGTATGCGTTCATGTCGTCTCCTTTTTCGTTCCACTTCGTAGTGGCTCGTCACGCCACATGCGAGCGATGCAACTTTGGCTAGCGACAGCGAGCAAGGTGCCATCTTCGGCCCACATGTGCACTTCACCGTGGCCAAACCCGCTTTGCACTCCGTGAATCTGGATGTCAAGCAAGATCCAATTGGTGGGCACCAATTTCACGACACGAAGTGTGTTGTCGAGGCTGTTGCCACCACCGCGAATGCCGAATGCCTGACCCACACCCATCGGCACAAAATCACCGAGGATTGCGAGCGTCGCCGCATCGACGGCATCAATCACCGAAGGAATGCGCGCCCACATCTGCGTACGGCCGTCATTTGCAATTCCATCAAGTTGATCAAGCGTTCGACCTTTTGCGAAACGCTCCTCGAGGTAATCGTGAAATGACCCCGTCAACACGTTCATGTGTTCACGTTGCGGCAAGGTGTCGGGGTGCGGAACAGAAGGCATGTCAACGAATTGTCCGCTGTGATCGAAGGTGCGCTCACCAAGTGCAGCGTTCACCGTGAGAATTTCACGCTCGCCCACATGACCGACGACGCGAGCTTGCGTGATCGAATTTCCTTCGTTGGCGATGATGACGTCAATGTCGAGCACTTCACCTGGTCGGGCGTAGCTGAGATACTGCGCCGTGGCCCACACGCATGGGCGGTTGGTGGTCCCTTCCATCGCAGAGATCGCCGCACCGAGGGCGCAGCCACCAAAGAGAAAACCGCCACTCGTGGTGTTTCGTTGATGGACGGGCATATGCCAGCGGCGATCGTTATGGGTGCTTTCAAGACCGAGGAAAGTTCGAGCATCCATGCGACAAACGACCCTACCCACCAGCGACTCCCCGCCTCTGACCCGAGCGCGGGCCCTGGGGTAGGTTCGCTTCATGGCTGACACACCCTGGGCTGGTGACGCATGTTCTTTGGTTGAGGAATTCCGTGCCGGCCGTCGCACCCCCATCGATGAAATGAAGGCAACGCTCGCGGCGGTCGAGAAGAGCTCGCTGAATGCGGTGTCGTTCATTGACTATGACCATGCCCTTCGACATGCGGCAATGGCCGATGTGACGAAACCATTCGGCGGAGTTCCACTTGGGGTGAAAGAACTCGACGACGTGCACGGTTGGCCTGCGACGCGGGCTTCGATGGTGTTCAAAGACCAGGTCGCAAACACGACGTCGACGAATGTCGCGCGAGCATGTAACGCTGGCGGCGCTGTTCGATTCGGGCTGACCACTGCAAGTGAGTTCGGTGGAGTCAACGTCACGCGCACCGTGTTGAACGGCTCGACACATAATCCGTGGCGCATTGGACGCACTCCGGGTGGCTCATCTGGTGGAAGTGCAGCAGGTGTCGCTGGTGGTCTGTTCACACTCGCCACAGGTGGTGATGGTGGCGGCTCCATTCGTATTCCCGCAGGGTTCACGGGGCTCGTCGGATTGAAGTCAACCTACGGCCGCATTCCACGCGGACCAGGTTCGCCATACGGCAATCTCACTGTCACGGTTGGTGCGCTGACGCGCAGTGTGCGCGACACCGCTCGATGGTTCGACGTGTGCAACGGATTCGACTCACGTGACCCTCTCAGTCTTCCGCGCGTCGACGGATGGGAGTCTGCCCTTGGCACAGTTCCTGTGCGTGGACTGCGCGTCGCGATTGTGCGCAACTGGGTGGAGCCATCGTGTCACCAGAGATGTGGCAGAAGCTTGAGGAAACAGCAGAACGCCTCGTCGCGTGGGCTCAGCTCACCCGCGTCGATGCAATCAACACATCGCTACCGCGAATGGGTGCAGCATGGTCGATCAGCGGAATGATCTCAATTGCATCTGCGCTCGGTGATGCATGGCCAGCATGCGCTGATGAACTGACGCCCGAGATTCGTTTCGGAGTTGAAACAACCAACGGAAAATATTCGGCAGAGGCTCGCGCAAAAATCGAAGAACGACGTGTTGCACTCAACAATCGCATGGCAGAAATCTTCGATGAAGTCGATCTCATCATCACTGCATCGAACCCAGACGTTGCATTCGATGCCGATGGTCCGCTTCCTGACACGTTCGGTGGCATCACAGCAGGTGCCGGCAACAATGGCTTGTTGACGTTCCCAGCGAACCTCTACGGAAATCCTGGGATATCAGTGCCAGCAGGCGACGTCGATGGGCTACCCATCGGTTTGCAAATCATCGGACGGCACCACAGTGAGCAAGTTCTTCTCGAGCTTGCCCACATCATCGAGCGTGAGCAGCCGTGGCCGCTCATCGCGCCGTCGTCGCCGCTCTGACCAAGATCAGGCACAAGATCAGGCGCAAGATCAGGCAAGTACGGCGCGCGCGACCAGATCTGTGCCAAAGGCCGTGAGGATGGCCAGGTACATGAGACCGGTGGCCGCCATCACCGCGGAATAGCTCTTTTCTTTGAGCGCTGCCCGCGTGACAAACCCGAGCACGCACGTCGTCATCGCACACGCGACCCAGAACCATCCCAACGTTCCATTCCAGCCATCATCAACTGCACCGGTGATGACACTGAACATCCCCGTTGGCAACAACATGACGACGACCTCGAACGGCAACAACCAGATGACGACAGTGACGAGTTCGTTCAAAGTCTTTCGTGGCATGCCTGGCTGCACCAGGTACCAGTGTCCGAGCAGCATCGCATCACTCACCGCACCGAGAAATGCTGCGCCGACAAGCACTCGAAGCAACGACACGACGATGTCGCCTGCACCATCAGCTGCAGCAACGGCGCCGATGAGCATTCCGACCGCACCGACCATCGGAGCGATGATGTCGAGGTTCACATTCTTTCGTCGCAGGGTGATCAGCAGAATGACTGCGAATGCCACCGCACACACCTCGCGTGCCACGAGCACATCGGTTGCAAATGCCGCAGCCACTCCACCGAGAGCGATGACGGCATACGTGATGCGCAACAACCATCCGTAACCAGCACTGACTTGGTGTCGATGCGTGGTGAACCAGAGGAAGAAAGAACCTCCGACGGCCCACTGAAGCAGCACCGTCGCGGCGTCGAGGCGAATCACTGGTTGTGTGCCGCAGCCGCGGTGACGGTGTCGGTGTCACGCCCCGAACGCAGCAAAGTTCCGGCGCGCGCATCGAGCAACTCTCTGCCACGGACGGACGGAGTGCCATTGATGAGCACGTGTTCGATGCCATGTGCTTCGCCATACACGCGACCAGCGCCGCCCGGCAGGTCGAATCTCATCTCGGCAGGGCCAGGTCCGATCGTGGTCGGGTCGAACACAGTGATGTCGGCCGCCCAGCCCGTGGCGAGGCGCCCACGACCCTTCAACCCATAGAGGCGAGCGGGTCGATCCGTGAGTTGATACACCGCTTCTTCCACTGGCATGAGTGAACGCTCGCGCACGGCTCGCGCCAACAAGGTGGTGCTGAACGCGTAACTGTCGATCATGTCGAGGTGTGCGCCTGCGTCACTTGCCCCGACGATGGCACGATGGTCACGCCACACTTCAACGCGCCGCTTCCACGTGTCGTCGTCTTGACCTTTGTCGACGTTGGTGATGACGGTCAACAAGTTGTCGTCAACCACGATGTCGCACAAAGCGTCGAATGGCGACACGCCGCGTTCAGAAGCAATGTCTCCGATGGTGCGTCCCTCAAAGGGCTTCCACTTGCTTGTGAAAGTTTGCAGCAACACATACGCAGCCCAGTTGGCGACGTTGCGCGCATTTCCTGGCGTGGATTGTGCCAGTCGGTCCATCTCTGCACGACCCGCAGGGTCTTTCAGCATCGACAACTTCTCGGCATCTGGCAAAGCCATGAGACGGTCCCAGCCAGCGAGGATGTCGAGAATGAAGCCGCTCTTGAAGTTGAGACGCATACGGAATGTGTCGGGCAGCGTGAGAGCAAGCACATGTCCGCCACGTTGTGCAGCCACGTCGAAGCCGGTGAGTTGGTGTTGCACCATGTCCCAGTTCTGCGCGTACACCTGCAACAAGTTCCAGTTCAGCGGACGATCGGCGGCTGCGCTCATGTCGCCCATCAACTCGAAGACTTCCTGAGAGAACTGTCCGATTGCCGGAATGAATTCGAGCGTGGTTCCTGGGTGATTGCGCACTTCGCTGCACAGCGCGATCAGCTCCTCACGACTTGCGTGGCGTGACGGCACAGGTGACCCCTCGTGGTCGTTGTGGCTCGTCGACCACGTCGAGGAGAACCCACAGCCGCCCGCCTGAAGACCAGCACGCAACAACTGCACCATCTGCTCGATCTCTTCAGCAGTTGCTTCACGCTTCGTCGCATCGTCATGCATAACCACTCGTCGCAGGGCGCTGTGACCGACGAGAAAGCCAGCATTGGGCATGAGAGTTCCGTCGAGTTTGTCCAAGTACTCAGCTGTGCTCGTCCAATTCCACGGCACTCCATCACGCAAACTTTCAAGTGGCATGCCCTCGACGCGCGCAAGCATGCGCATGAGATAGTCGCCGTCTTGTGGCGTGAGAGGTGCGATGGTGAAACCACAATTGCCACCGAACACGGTGGTGACGCCATGAAGCGGCGACGGACTCAACGTGCCATCCCAGAACGCCTGGGCGTCGTAGTGCGTGTGCAAGTCAACGAAGCCAGGGCTCACCACCAAGTCAGTGGCGTCGATGGTCTCGCGGGCTGGTGCGTCGATTTCTCCGATGTCGGCAATGCGACCGTCTTTCACAGCGATGTCGGCGTGCAACGGTGCTGTACCGGTGCCGTCGACAACAGTTCCGCCACGAATCACCACGTCGTACATGGTCAGTAGTCTCGCCCACTCAGCGAGCAGTCGCAAAGCCCCGCGACATGCCGGTGCTGTGAGAAGCGGTCAGGCCACGACGGACACCAGCTCGTGGCTGGTGTTGTTCAGCGAAAGTGGCCCAGACGTTGTTGCCACCACGATGTCTTCGAGCCGCATGCCCCACTTGCCAGGAATGTAGATGCCGGGCTCCACGCTGTATGCGTGGCCGGCCTCGAGCAGTGTCGCATTTCCTTGCACGATGTAGGGATCTTCGTGCTCTTCCATACCGATGCCGTGGCCGGTGCGATGCACGAAATACTCACCGTATCCGCCTGCGACGATGACCTCGCGTGTGGCCGCATCAATGGACTCACACGACACACCAATTTTCCCCGCAGCAACACCAGTTGCCTGCGCGCTCTTCAACACCGCATATGCGTCGGCAATGTCGGCTGGAATGTCGCCCACATACACACACCGGGTGATATCGCTGCAATAACCAGCCATCGTGCCACCGAAGTCACACAACACGATTTCACCCTCACGAATAACTCGCGATCCGGCGTGATGGTGAGGACTTGCTGCATTTTCACCCGCAGCGACAATTGCAAAGTTCACCTTGTCATGCCCCTCAGCGATGATGCGCGCTGAAAGTTCGGCGGACACTTGCGCTTCGGTGCGTCCGATGAGTGGAATATCACCAGCGTGCAACTGTGCAGCGATTCGATCAACTGCCGCACTCGCACGCTGCAACGCTGCAATCTCTGCCGCATCTTTGACTCTTCGTAGCGGACCCACGATGTCGACTGCGCGTGTGTACGTCGCAGATGGAAGATGTGCGAGCAACTCCACCAAAAAACGCGCCCACATCTGATCTCCAACTGCAATCGTGCGAGCTCCGCCAATGAGTCGCGCTGCCATTGCCACCGGATCATCGGTTTCATTCCACGGCACGAGCGTGAACACACTCGGCATATCAACCACACGCGGTGCCTCGAGACGCGGTATCAACATCGATGTCGTGCCATCACGAAGCACGATTAACAACGTGAGGCGCTCGAGCGGCATCGCCTGATATCCGGTGAGATACGGCAAGTCATGACCCACCGACAAGATCAACGCATCGACATTCTGTTCGGCCATGATCGCGCGCACGCGCCCGAGCCGTGACTCGAACACTTTGGGCTCTTGTGTGATGTTCATCGCGCTCCAATTGTGACAGCAACGGGTGCCGCGTGGGCTGCTGCGTCTTTGGCGTGATAGCTAGAGCGCGTCAGTGGGCTCGACTCAACATGGCCGATGCCGAAGGACTCACCCATCTTCTTGAATTCCTCGAAAGTGTCAGGGGTGACCCACCGTGACACTGGCAAGTGGTGAGAGGTCGGACGGAGGTATTGGCCGATGGTCACAATGTCGACTCCGACAGCAGCAAGGTCGCGCAAGGTCTCGATTACCTCTTCATCGTTCTCTCCCATCCCGACGATGAGACCAGATTTCGTGGTGAGACCAGCGGCCTTCGCGTGGGCCAGCACGGACAAACTGCGTGCGTATCCGGCAGATGGTCGCACCGCACGCTGCAATCGCGCCACAGTCTCGATGTTGTGGTTCAACACATCGGGTTTCTCGCGCACAAGCACTTCTAGATGCGACGTTCCACGAACGTCAGAGATGAGAGTTTCCACCTGGATGGTGTTGTCGACATCACGAATGGCGCGCACACACGCAGCGACGTGGCTCATGCCACCATCGTCGAGGTCGTCGCGCGCCACCATTGTGAGCACCGCGTACGAAAGCCCCATCTGGCGAACCGCATCGGCAACGCGACGTGGTTCATCTGAGTCGGGAGCATTTGGTTTCTGTGTATCGACCAAACAGAACCCACACGCTCTTGTGCAACGCTCCCCCAGCACCATGAACG
>JBJTGC010000206.1:0-3427 GCA_046093725.1 Actinomycetota bacterium | reverse complement strand
ATGTCTTCGCTTCGTGACTTGAAAGTGCGTACTTCCGTCGTCGGGTATCTCATGTGCACTGACAACATGCCGTCTGGCAGTGCATTGCGAATGGGCGATGTCATCACGATGCGCAATGGCAAGACCGTCGAAATTCACAACACCGATGCTGAAGGCCGGTTGATTCTCGCTGATGGTTTGTCGCTTGCCGTCGAGTCCAAGCCCGACGCCATCGTCGACATTGCGACACTCACGGGTGCGTGTATGGCTGCTCTTGGCAAGAAGATGGCTGGCGTCTTGGGCAACAATCAGTCCTGGGTCGACCAAGTGAAGTCGTCGAGTGATCGAACCGATGAACTGGTGTGGCAGTTGCCGCTTCACAAGGACTACCGCAAACTTCTCGACTCAAATGTGGCCGACATGCGCAACATCGGTGGTCCGCTTGCAGGCACCATCACTGCGGCATTGTTCTTGAACGAGTTCGTCGCCGATGTGCCGTGGGCGCATCTCGATATCGCAGGTCCGATGGACACAGACGGTGATGACGGTTGGTTGAACCGTGGTGCGACAGCGTTTGGTACGCGACTTCTCATCGACGTCGTCGAAAACTTCCGCAAACCGCGAAAGTAAGTCGGTCGCAAGTAGACCTTTCGCGAACACATCGTTCGAGAACTGAGTCGCGTGCCTCAGTTCTCGAGTGGCTTCAGAATTGAAGCTGCCTCTTCAAGATGTGCAGTCCAATCGACATTGGCATGAGCACCCATCGGTATGACTACGAACTTGCTCGCGCCAATGGCGATGAACTTGTGGATCAATTCGACAAGACGTTGCCAACCGACAGGGATGATGTCATTCGGGTCAACCTCGCTTGAGCGACGCGAAACGACTGTTGCGATGACTTGTTCGGGAATCGCGTCGAGAGAATAGGGAATGAGCACGCCAAAGTGTTCTGGGTCGATTGTTCGATCATTGCGCGCGGCTTCATCAGTGATCTTGTGCCATCCAACCTCAGCCTCAGCGGGTGTGATGAACGACGGCAACCATCCGTCGGCTAGTCGACCAACGCGACGAAGTTCACTATCGGCGATGCCGGCAAGCCAGACATCTGGTGGGTTCTGAATCGGTTTTGGCAATACAGACACGTCATCGAATGAAAAATGTCGACCGTGAAACGTGACTGACTCTTGTGTCCAGCAGGCACGCATGACTTGTAATGCTTCATTGAAGATCGCGGCCCGAGTCTCACGAGTGACTGCGAAGGAATTGTGTTCGCGTGCATCGGCGGCACCAAGACCAAACGCCGGCAGCAAGCGCCCACCCGACATCACATCGAGAGTGGCAAGTTCCTTCGCCAGAACGACGGGGTTGCGCCCCGGCAACACCATCACACTCATGCCTACTTTCAATCGGCTGGTGCGAGCAGCTGCCATGGACATCGCAACCACTGGGTCAGGCGCGTGAGATGCGATGCGCTCACTCATCCACAAACTGTCGAATTGCAGTCGCTCGAGGTCATCCACCAATGCGAGAAAGTCGGCGCCGTTGACGCTTGTTCGCGCACCCAAACCAAACCCGATGCGTACTTTCACCGGTGACATCGTCGCATAACAACTGATGAACCTCGGCACTGACGCTGGCCGTTCGGTGTCACGCACATTGCTGTCGCTGGCAGTGGGGGCTCTAGCCTCAGGGCATGGCAGAGACCCTTGACCCAATGTCGGTGTTCGACATGTCGGGTCGGGTGGTCATCGTCACTGGGGCATCATCAGGTCTTGGTGACCGGTTCACACGAGTGTTCCACGCGGTTGGCGCAACTGTTGTCGCCGCTGCGCGACGACAGGCTCGCCTCGATGCCCTGGCCGCCGATCTTCCAGGTGTGATCACCAAGGTGTGTGATGTGGCTGACCACAATCAGCGAGAGAAGTTGGTGAACGACGTCATCGCGACATGTGGCCGTGTTGATGTTCTGGTGAACAACGCTGGCATCGGGCACACAGTTGCAGTCGAAGACGAGACAGTGGACCAGTTCAGAGAAGTGCTCGAAGTGAACGTCACAGCCGTGTGGCATCTGAGCAAACTCTGCGGAGAGCACATGGTCGCGCAAGGTCACGGTTCCATCGTGAACATTGCAAGTGTGCTCGGGCTTGTTGGTTCTGCACCTATCAAGCAAGCCAACTATGTGGCCAGCAAAGCTGCGGTAGTGAACTTGTCGAAGGAACTCGCTTTGCAGTGGGCACGCAAAGGCGTGCGCGTCAATGCATTGTGTCCGGGGTGGTTCCCATCAGAGATGACCGAGCCCATGCAAGGTGATGCCGGGTCTCGTCGATTCCTCGAACGCAATAGTCCGATGCCTCGCATGGGAGAAATCCACGAGCTCGACGGTGCTTTACTTTTTCTCGCGAGTGATGCCAGTAGTTACATGACTGGCCAAACTCTCGTCGTCGACGGCGGCTGGACTGCTCGATGACAGGCGACACCCCATCGACTGTTGGGTCGACGCTTACCGCTAGAGATGTGTTGGCATCACCAGCGGTACTCGCATTTCTCTTGTCGCAATTCGTCGTCACCACCGGAGTCATGTTGCAGGCTGCAGCGCTGGGTAAGCACGTCTATGACATCACAGGTGATGAAATCAACATTGGCTGGCTCGGCCTTGCCGAATTTCTTCCGGCCGCAGTACTCGTTCTAGTGACAGGCACGGTTGCCGATCGTTTCAACCGTAAGTACGTGGGCATGCTTGCGCTCGCCGGTGAGGCGGTGAGCGCGCTTGCATTGTTGTTGTACGCGCGTACCAACCCAACATCTGCGGCACCGATGTTCGTCATCGCGGTTGTGTTTGGTGCGAGTCGCGCATTTGCTGCGCCATCGATTCGCTCGATCGTGCCGATGATTGCTCCTGAGGGAGGGCTGTCGCGTGTCGTAGCGCTGTACAGCGCGACATGGACCAGCGCAGCAATCATCGGGCCTGCAGTGAGTGGCTTTCTCTATTCGGTTGATCCAAGCGTCGCATATGGCGGCGCGATGGTGCTGATGACTGTCGGAATTGCATCACTTAGCCGCGTGCCAGTGCCGCACGTACAAATTCCACGCGAGGAACAAGAGCGACCCACCCTGCGACATGCGCTGGAAGGTCTCCACTTCATCCGACGTACGCCCGTGCTCTTTGCGGCAATTTCACTCGATTTGTTTGCTGTTCTCTTCGGAGGCGCAGTCGCGCTGTTGCCAGTGATTGCAGAAGAGCGACTTGGCGTGGGAGACGTTGCCTACGGGTGGTTACGTGCTGCCGGTGGTATCGGCGCTGCGATCATGGCTTTGGCTCTTGCGTCGTATCCGATTCGCCGTCGAATCGGACGCATCTTGTACTTGGTGGTGGCCATCTTTGGTCTTGCAACCATCGTGTTGGGTGTGACCCGGTCGTGCTGGGTTGCCTTCTTCGCCGTCATCGTTG
>JBJTGC010000205.1:0-2855 GCA_046093725.1 Actinomycetota bacterium | reverse complement strand
CCCCAGATTCGGCTGCGCAGAGGACGACGGGGCGAACACAAGTTCGTATTGTACTGGCGGGGGCCCGGCCCATGGTGCATCTGGAGCACCCGTTGTCCCCTACTGCTTCGATATCGCTTCGATGATCTCAGAGACCGGCCGAAAGGTGAGCCCGGCGATGGCCCGATGGGCGTAGATCACGACACCTGCGGCGTTCACAACGAACACGCTTCGACGCGGAAACCCCAAGGGGCCGACCGTGCCGTACATCTGCGCGACTGACTTGTCGGTGTCAGCAAGAAGTGGAAAGCCAAAGCCATGCTTGGAAGCAAACGTTTCGTGACTTGCCAAGTCTTGAGCCGAAATAGCGAGCACCTGTGCTCCGACTTGAGTGAATTCAGACAGATCATCGTTGTATGTGTTCAATTGCTTTGTGCACACCGGCGTGTCATCACCTGGGTAAAAGACCAACACCACGGCCTGGCCTCGATATTGAGACAACGTGTAAGTACCACCCGTGCCATGGAGCGTGAAATCAGGTGCGACATCTCCAACCGCAACCGCCATCAACCCACCTCCTGCATGATGGACTCGGCGATGTCAAAATTGGCATACACGTCTTGCACATCATCGTTGTCTTCCAACGCATCCATGATGCGCAGAATATTCCGCGCGTCATCTGTGTCAGAGACATCGATGATGTTGGACGAGACCATCGTGCTCTCCGCCGACTGTACGTCGAGTCCAGTGGCATCAAGTTTGTCTTTCACTTCATAGACAATCGAAGGGTCCGTCATCACCTTCCACAATCCACCGTCTTGTGACACGTCGTCGGCGCCTGCCTCGAGTGCAGCCACCATAACGTCGTCCTCGGAAACTGAGCCACCGATGAAGATGACTCCGCGACGCGAGAACTGCCAACCGACAGCTCCGGGCTCTGCCATGGCTCCACCAAATTTCGAAAAGATGCTGCGCACATCTGATGCAGTTCTGTTCCGATTATCGGTGAGAACGTCTATGAGGACTGCGACTCCCCCTGGTGCGTAGCCCTCGTAGGTGATCGATTCATAGGAGGCACCAGAGGTCTCACCCATGCCGCGTTTGATGGCGCGGTCGAGGGCGTCTTTCGTCATCTGTGCGGCTTTGGCTTTCAGCACCATCGTTCGCAGTGATGCGTTTGAGTCGATGTCGCCTCCACCTTGACGCGCCGCAACTTCTATCTGTCTTGCCAGCTTGGCAAACAACTTTCCGCGCGCTTTGTCGGCGGCGCCCTTCTTGTGTTTGATGGTTGCCCATTTGGAATGTCCGGACATAAGGTCAACGCCCCTTTGTAGTCGTGTCAATTGTCGCAGGCACAAGACCCGCAACTTGAGTGAGAAAGAACTGATGCAAGCGCACATCTGCGCTCAACTCGGGATGAAATGCGGCCGCAAGTGCTGCGCCCTGTCGCACTATTACTGGCTCGTCGTTGTGAGTCCCGAGCACCTCAACATTCGTGCCAAATGCCTCTATCCGTGGTGCACGAATAAACACACCATGAAATTGACCAACTGCAGTGTCGATGTCGGCCTCGAAACTGTCAATTTGACGACCATATGCATTGCGCCGAACCGCAATATCGATGACACCGAAACATGATTGATCGGAGCGCCCGTCGAGAATCGATGTGCCCAGAAGAATCATTCCGGCGCACGTTCCGAATACCGGCAATCCCCCGTGCAAAAGGCCATTGAGTGGCTGCCACAACCCAGTGGACACCAAGAGCTTCGACATTGTGCTCGACTCACCGCCGGGCAACACGATGGCATCCAAACCCTCGAGATTGTTTGGTTGGCGAACTTCGACAGCTTCTACGCCGAGATTGCGAAGAACCTCAGCGTGAGCGAGAAATGCTCCTTGAACCGCGAGTACTCCGACTCGCACGTTCACCTGGGGGCCTCGCAGTCATGATATTGAATTCTCGCGACTACCAGCCACGCTCGGCGTAGCGCTCGTTCACTGCATCCATGCCGATGCCGGTCATTGGAGCACCGAGACCTCGACTGACTTTGGCAAGGATGTGCGCGTCACGGAAATTAGTGGTGGCCTCCACGATTGCTTTTGCGCGTGGCGCAGGGTCAGCACTCTTGAAAATGCCGGAACCGACAAAGACCGCTTCAGCTCCAAGCTGCATTGCGAGCGCGGCATCGGCCGGTGTGGCGATTCCGCCGGCACAGAACAATGGCACGGGCAACTTGCCAGTTTCGGCGAGTTCCTGCACAAGCGGAAGTGGAGCTTGCAGGCGCTTGGCCCAGTCGAAAAGTTCAGCCGAATCGGCCTGAGTGATCTTGCGGATGTCTCCGAGTATCGAGCGAAGATGTCGCACGGCTTCAACAATGTTTCCTGTTCCGGCCTCGCCCTTCGAGCGAATCATGCAGGCACCTTCAGAAATGCGGCGAAGGGCTTCTCCGAGATTGGTGGCGCCACACACGAAGGGCACGGTGAACGCAAACTTGTCGATGTGGTGAGCCTCATCAGCTGGCGTGAGCACTTCTGACTCGTCGACAAAGTCGACGCCTAGTGCCTCGAGAATCTGAGCTTCGACGAAGTGACCGATGCGCGCCTTTGCCATGACCGGAATGGTGACCGCGGCTTTGATGCCCTCGATCATTTCCGGGTCGCTCATGCGCGCTACACCGCCGTCTTTGCGAATGTCGGCAGGCACTCGCTCGAGCGCCATGACAGCACATGCTCCGGCATCCTCGGCCACGCGCGCTTGTTCGGGCGTGACGACGTCCATGATGACGCCGCCTTTCAACATCTCGGCTAGTCCACGCTTGACGCGGACCGTACCGGTGAGGTTCTCTGCGGAGGATGACATGTCGTCAGCGTACAGA
>JBJTGC010000204.1:0-2642 GCA_046093725.1 Actinomycetota bacterium | reverse complement strand
GACAATCGAGATCAGAATCGCTTTTGCCCTTGGCTGCTGAAAGTCGATGCCAAAAAGTCGAAGTTTCGGAACATCAAGTGATCCGTTGGGGAACACTTTTTGTTGATTGAAGACAAGCGTCGACACGAGCAAGGCGAATGCGCCGGTGGCCAATGCGAGATAGATGCCTTCCAGGCGAAGGGCAGGAATGGCAACTACTGCGCCGATGACCGCGACAATCACGACGGTCACTATGAGTGTCACGACGCTGCCATTGCCGGGAAGCTTCGCCATGAAGACGGCACCCAGACCTGCAAACGTGAGCGGTGCGAGTGACACAAGACCCGAGTAACCAGTGAGTGGCACGAGTGACAGCACTGCAAGTGCAAATACGAGACACTGCACCAAGAAGATGGTGTTTGCTCGCGTCAACAGCGACGTGAGTGCGACGACGCCAACGACGAGTACTGCTGAACCGAGAAGTGACGTTGACCATTTCGGCTCTCGCGACCGTTGCACCACGCGCACCATTCCGGCGCGCAGTTTGGCCTGGGGCAGTGCAAGGAGGCAGATGAACAGAAAAATCGTCGGTGCTGCTTGGCGAATTCCGCTGGTGTTGAAGCCAAAGAAGGTTTTTGGAAACCACGATGTTCCGCTCGTCCACAACAGGTATGCCTCGAGCAACCCAAGTGTCATCGCCCCGACGAAGGTGTACAGCAGACTCTTCAACCGACCGAGAATTGCTGCTGCATATGCATTAATGACGAGCAATGTGAGTGGAATCACATTGAGCTGCACTTCTGCAGCAAGCAGAATTCCGGCATAGCCGGCGAGCACCGATCCCATCGCCCACGATGCGCGCGAGATGTTGTTCGGGCGAGCACCGTTCAACTCGGCAAGATCGCGATCGTCAACCACCGCGCGCATCTGTACTCCGAGTCGTGTGTTGAACAAGAGGTATCGCAGTAGTACCGCAACGGCGACGGCACTGATGAGCGCGATGATCTTGTTCATTCCGATGTTGACATCGAGCACCGTGATGACGTTGCCTTCATAGAAACCACGGAAGGCAGACCGCGCATCAGGCGGCCAAATCCACGAGGCAGCACCAATAAGACCTGCCATCAGGGCAACCGTCACGGTGAGGCGTGTCACTTCGTTTGCCGCGCCAAGTCCGCGCAACACAAAGCGCTCGATGACTATTCCAAGGAGGGGACAGAACACTCCGAGCACCAACAGCAATGCGATGGGCGTTGGAATTCCCCAATCGAATCTGATTTGCCAATACACAAAGGCAGAGATCATGCCGATGGCACCATGGGCGATGTTGAACACACCCGAAGTGACGTAGGTGAGTACGAGCCCACTCGAGGCGAGCGCATAGATGGCACCGATCGTCAGACCGATGATTGTGTAGGCGAAGAACTGCTGCATATGTGGAGGCTCGGTCGGCCCCGGTCAGCGAAGTCCGTCAGCTTCCGCGCGTTGGGTCTTTGCCCTTGGTCACATCGCCGAAATCACCGGTGATGTTGGCGATGCCATCTTCCCAACAATGCCAACCATTCGAGTTGTCATCGGCGCTCCCGATTTCAGGGAACAACCGCTTGAAACTTCCACCCTCGGCAACCATCAGAGCGCCACAGGCCGATGGTGTGAATTCGCCTGGGTTGGTCTCGGTGTGAAGTCCACCACCAGTCCAACTGGTGATTGACTTTGCGGCCTTCAGTACGCATTCGCGTTCGATGACGTTGTTGTTCGTCTCCACACATTTGTTCACAGCAGTTGCGAACAAGAGATACGCACTGAATGACTGCAAGCCAAGTCCGGCGATCTTGCCACTCGGGTTGTGCTTGGCCATGATGTCGAGGAACTGTTGCATCGCTGGGAACTTGTCGGCATTCTCGAATGAGGCATACGCAGTGCGTGCGATGACGCCGTCTGCTGCTGCACCGGCCTTCTCGGCAAATTGCTGGTCGTAGAAGTTGCCATCATTCATGATGAGCCCCGGGCGGTATCCGATTTCGTCGAGAGCTTTGAGAACCGAGATGAAAGTGTCGGGTGCTCCGATGAAACTGAGATACGTGATGCCCTTGTCCTTGATCTGCTGCGCATATGGCGCGTATGACGCTTCACCAGCCGAGTTGTATTCGATGATCTCTGGCTTGGCGCCGAGCCCACCGACAACATCCCACGTCGCAGCCAACTGAAGTGCCACATTCTTTGTGGTGACAGCGTTGCCGGCGAGGAATAGTGGCTTCGCCAGATCCGCAGCGCGATTTTCTTTCGCCCACAACAGCCAACCAGTGGGTTTCACGTTTGACGGGTTCGGTACTGGCTGCACCTGTCCGTCTGATTCGGCCTTTGTCGCGGTCACTGTGTAGCCGGGGATGTCAATCATCTTGCATTCATGGAAGCGAGGGAACTCTTGGTCGTCGAACACCAATCCGCCACCAACCATCGCAAATGCTTCAGCGCACATCTTTTCCATGGCTGCCGGTACCTGCAGAAGTGCTGCATCGGTCTCTACCAACTCGAGCGGTACGCCTTGAATGCCACCTTGCTCGTTGCACCATCGAGAAGGATCAGGGCCCATGCAAACGGTTTGTCGAGCGTGTTGTCGGCAAACGGCGTCGGCTGCCATGACCACTGAACAACGGTTCCAC